>WFTO01000031.1 GCA_015485435.1 Anaerolineae bacterium
AGCTGTTGACGGTGCACACGCAGGTTATTATAATGAAAGTGATCCTACGTTTTCGCTAATAGGATGCGACTTCTGGCAGGTTTTCAGGATGTATTTCCCGAAGGATGTTCATCGTGTTTGACAAACGAATGCATGTCTTCCTGGCCGCGCTATTCTTGCTTGCTTCAGCGGTCATTGCCTTCGCCTTGCCCGTGCGGGCGGATGGTCCGCCCGATATTCGCTTGCCCCTGGTCCTTTTCGACGCTTACGACTGCCGTCAGACGCCGACATTGCTCGCCCCCGCGGACGGCGCCACGCTGGATACCCTCATCCCTCTCTTCCAGTGGGACGCCGGGCATCCCATCTACGCGCGCCTTGTGAAATTGTATGTCGCCCGCGATCCCGATTTCGCGCCCCTTTCCGCTTCCATGTCCACTTCCGCGGTTGAAGGAGAAGGCTCATTTCGATTTCCCTCCAATTTCGAACCTGGGACCACATACTATTGGCGGACGCAGTTCGTGTGTCGCAATGGCGTCGAAGGCCCATGGACCGAGGCCTGGTCCTTCATCACCGGGACGGAGGGGGAAATCCTTCCCGCGCCGGTGCAACAATCGCCAGCCAATGGCAGCGTGGTCGATCGATCAACCCTGGAGTTGGCTTGGAATTCTGTTCCGGGCGCGGTGCGTTATCTCGTGCGGTGGCGAGAGGTAGGCAGCCTGGGTAACATGTATCGTTGGACTACCGAGACGAGAATCAAGCCCTTCGGAATACAGTCAGGGAAAGATTATGAATGGTGGGTGGCCGCAGTCAGTGATTATGCCATCGGCGAAGAGTCACCCAAATGGCAATTCACAACGCCGTCGGAATAGCACGGCGCCGAGGAAGGTGCGTTTCAATATTGGGGTGCCTTGGCCGCAGGCCTGATGCGCCAATTTGAGTCGGAGCGCACAAAAAGGGAACGCATTTTAGAGGGGGCATTCAGAGCATAGATGCCGCCATCGGTGGCCTGATCATGGGTGCCAGCCCCCAATCCTGGGATATCAAGATCGTTGGTAGCGTTCCCGTGGATGATATCGAGACCATCCAGTATGGGGGCGACAGGGCCGAGGATGGAGATGCCCCCTCACTTTCCTTTGGAACGTGGGGGCGCCATCCCAGCCGCCGCGGCGGGCGATGCTGACTTTTTGGGCAGCGTCAGGGGCATGTAGATGCGATAGGGTTCCACCAACCAGATGCGCACCCGGGCGTCCCGGATCGAATTGTCATTCACACCGCGGTTCACCAGGATGGAGGCGTAAGTAAGGCGAGACCAAAAGGCTCCTATCCGGAATAGAGTGGCGCCATCGTGCTTGTACATGTCCCGGCCATATCCGTGCTGACTGACTTTCGGTGTGCCGCGATATTGGAAGTCCACGACCATGGATTCCGGTTGCTGGCCGAGGTTGTGTTCGATAGTCACATAAGGGGAACTTCCGCCGATATACCGCCAGCCACTCTGGTAATCTGCCTGCGAGTTACGCCAGATGCGAACCCGAACCAGATCGGCAGCAGGGTCTTTGTTGCCTCGATGAACATAAATGTATGTCGAGTCAAGTCCGTACCAGTAGGCTCCCCGTTTATCGAGATGCCCAGAGGTGAAGTTATAGTAGGAATCTCCTCCGTACCAGAACTGATTGACCCCTTTTATATCAAAGTTCTTGAAATCAAGGACTACGACATAGTCGTCTGTCAATCCACCCAGGGCATGTCGCAGGGTGAGCACCCCATCCTGGGCGATATTTCGCCATCCGCTGTCGTAGTCGGGGAAGGGGGCAATCCAGAGTCGGGCCCGCACATAATGGGCGGAGTCATCCTCCGGGAAGCGGTATATCTGCAGATAGGAATTCGTCAGGTTTTGCCAGGCTATGCCGACGTGGAAGAGGTCGGATACTCCTTGGACTGTATCGCCACCGTAACCAATTTGGTTGATGCCCCATGCGGGATGCTTGCCTACGACATCAACCACGTAAGTGTCGGAGTCACCGCCCAGGTTGTGATAGAGATAAAGGGCCTCGTTTTGGTCGATATCTCGCCAGCCACTGTCGAATTTGGGTTTCCGACTGGCCCAGATGCGCACCCGCATTTCGTCAGCATCCGTGTCATTGGGCGCTCGATAAACCTGGATTCGACTGCCCGTCAGCCCCGTCCAGTAGCCTCCCATGCAGATGAGATTCCCGTCTTCATAGTAGCAATCCCTTCCGTACCACGCGTGATGAGGGGAGAGGGATCCTTCCTTTCTGAATTGCAAATCCACGAAGAAGTCATTCCACGGCCCGCCCAGGTTGTGGTAAAGTGTCTTTATCGTGTTGGGATAGATGGAGAACCACCCGCTATCGTAATCCGGTTCGGGCATGCGCCAGATGCGAACCCGGAACCGGTCATCACTGCCGTCTTGACCTCGATGGATGGTGATCGAGCTGGGGGATAGCTCCTTCCAATAGAGACCATATTCCCCGAGGGAGTCACGCCAACGGTGCCGTTCTCCTCCATAGTACAATCGCCTTGCCGAATCATCATCACCGCTATTCCAGCCCTCCAGATAGACCCAGTAATCGTCTATCTGTCCGCCCAAGTTGTGTTGGAGAACGATGTCCACAGCTCCCTGGGAAGGGGTGATCCATCCGCTATCGTAATCTGCCGTTGCCACGATCCAAATCCGGAGGCGGATTTGTTTAACCAGGCTACCTTTCACACAGACAAAGATGCTATTCGACTTCAGATCATACCAGTAGAGGCCGTGGGCCGTGATATCATCCCACACATCGCCTCCGAAACCGTAGTGTGTATCGCCATTAGCGCTCCGGCCCGTGAGGTCAACGACATAGGTATCGGGATTGCCACCCAGGTTATGATCGATGCGTTGGCAATGGTTGATGGTCATCCAACCGCTGTCGAAGTCAGTGGGGCCAAAGGGGAAGTCCTGAAAGGCGCGACGTGTGGTCCGGATATCAGCAAGTTCGAGGCGTGGATTCGTTCTGGGCGTTGTGCGATGCAAAGCGTTTGTCTTTTGCGGCAAGCCCAGGCTTGCTATCAGGCTCAGCAGGATGGTCAAGGCAAAGATATTGAGAATGAAACGCTTACCTTTCATGGATGTTTACTACCTCCTTGGTTCGTGGCATGGGACTGCGAAATTGGGCTCCTCGGGCCACTTTCCTCTAAACTAAAACGCCAGCCACAGACACGCATGTGCGCGACCTTGGCTGGCGTCGGGGTTGAGTGCAGGGAAGGGTGTGTTGGCCTGGCGCCACCAGGCGCGGCCTTCTGTGTGATCAAATCGTCGGAGTTGAGTTCGCGATCATCATTACCAAGATGCCCCTATCACTTTTTGCCACGAAGAAATTCTAAATTTTGTTACGAAGGATGGCCTTTTTGACAAAACGCAAAAAACACAACATACAGCACGCATGTTGCCTCATAGCTACTACATGTTGTGTGGAAATTCAATTTATCAAAATCTAATTAAAAAAATTTTAACAAGATTCCAGGGGGGTGTCAAGGTTTGCATTGGCTCCCGAGGATGATGCTTTCCATCCTTGGGAGCGATTATGCTATACTTTGATTGCTCAAACTCCCTTCCGGCACGCTCCCAAGGACGCTTCAATGGCTGACGTTCTTCCCACCTTCATCGATCCCAACGATCCCCGGTTTCAGGAAAATACCCGGCATCATCGTCGCTTGGCCGAGGAACTGCGACAACGTATCGAGCAGGTGCATCAGGGCGGGGGTGAAAAGTATCTGCGGCGGCATCATCAACAGGGGAAGTTGTTCGTGTGGGAGCGCATTCGGCGGTTGCTGGACCCGGGTTCGCCTTTTTTGGAGCTTTCCTCCCTGGCCGCATGGGGGATGTACGATGGCCGGGCGCCCGCGGCGGGCATCGTCACGGGCATCGGCCGGGTCGCGGGCCGGGAGGTCATGATCGTGGCCAACGACGCCACGGTCAAGGGCGGGTCCTATTTCCCCATGACGGTGAAGAAGCACCTGCGGGCCCAGGAGATCGCGGAGGAAAACTATCTGCCCTGCGTCTATCTGGTGGATTCGGGCGGCGCGTTCCTGCCCATGCAGGCCGAGGTGTTCCCGGACAAGGAGCATTTTGGCCGCATTTTCTACAATCAGGCCCGGATGAGCGCCAAGGGCATCCCCCAGATCGCGGTGGTCATGGGCCTGAGCACCGCGGGGGGCGCCTACGTGCCCGCGATGAGCGATGAGGCGGTCATCGTTAAGGGCACAGGCGCCATCTTTTTGGGCGGACCGCCCCTGGTGAAAGCGGCCACGGGCGAGAGCGTCACCGCGGATGAGCTGGGCGGCGCGGAGGTGCACACGTCCAAGTCGGGCGTGGCCGATTATTTCGCGGAGGATGACGAGCATGCCATCGAGATCGCCCGATCCATCGTTGAGGCCCTGCCCAAACGCCGCGCGGCCCGGCCCTCCTGGCTGGCCTATCTCGATGTGCAGCCGCCCGAAGACCCCCTCTACCCCGCGGAGGAAATCTACGGCATCCTCCCCCGCACCTTCCGCGAGACCTATGACGTGCGGGAGATCATCGCCCGGCTGGTGGATGGCAGCCGTTTCCATGAATTCAAGGCCCGCTACGGCACGACCCTGGTCACGGGCTTCGCACATATTCACGGCTATCCCGTGGGCATCCTGGCCAACAACGGCATTCTCTTCAGCGAAAGCGCGCTGAAAGGGACCCATTTCATCGAATTATGCCAGCAGCGGGGCATTCCCCTGCTGTTTTTGCAGAATATCACCGGTTTCATGGTGGGGAAGGCATACGAGGCCGGGGGCATTGCCAAGGATGGGGCCAAACTGGTGCACGCGGTAGCCACGGCCACGGTGCCCAAACTCACGGTCATCATCGGTGGCTCCTTTGGCGCGGGGAATTATGGCATGTGCGGTCGAGCGTATCAGCCCCGTTTCCTGTGGATGTGGCCCAACGCGCGCATCAGCGTCATGGGCGGGGAACAGGCCGCGAACGTGCTGCTCACCATCAAACAGGACCAGCTCGCCCGTGAGGGCAAACCGCCGCTGAACGAGGACGAGGCGGCCGAGTTCAAACGCCCCATCCTGGAAAAATATGAGCGGGAGGGGAATCCCTACTACGCCACCGCCCGCCTATGGGATGACGGCATCCTGGACCCGGTCCAAACCCGTCAGACCTTGGCCCTGGCCCTCTCGGTGGTCCTCAACGCCCCGCGCGAGGAAGGCCACTTCGGCGTCTTCCGGATGTAGATGTAGAGGAGAACGCTGATAAACGCAGATAAAACGCAGATAAACGCTGATGAAAAGAAGATCATGGTATCCTCACCAGAGATTAACCCGAGAGATTATCAATGCCTTTTACAAGGTTTACAACGCGCTTGGTCAGGGCTTTCTGGAGAAAGTGTATGAAAACGCTCTGGCATTGGAGTTGCGACGGCGTGGGTTGGACGTGCGTCAGCAGCAGCCCTTGACTGTGTTTTATCTTGGCGAACCTGTAGGACATTATGTTGCCGATATCATTGTCGAACAA
>WFTO01000032.1 GCA_015485435.1 Anaerolineae bacterium
GAACAAAAGACGCCGAACACCGAGAAAACCGGTTAATCCCAGCACTTCCGCCAATCATTTATCTTCGAGAGGGTGCTGCTCACCATGAGAAGCTCCCTCTTTAACTTGTCAGGAGATATGCATCATGCCTAAAATCAAAACCTATAAAGCTGCTGCAAAACGATTCCGACTCTCTGCCAATGGCAAATTGCGACGCCATAAACAGGGAAAAGGCCACCTGAAACGACGTACCCCCAAGCGCAGCAAGCGCCTGTTCGACAAACTGCTCACCGACGAGGAACTTAGTCACAAACGTCGCCTGCAGCAACTTGCTCCTTACCTCAAAAAGCAAAAATAACGTCGACATCGACAACGCGATCACCTTCTTACCAGCGTTGAGCCTTCTCGCATCCGGACCTCATCCGAGGCGACAATTCCCTCTCCCTCGGAACGCACCCTCGATGCGAAAGAGGGCCACCCTGGTGAATGGATCATTAAATCCAGCTTAAGTAAGCATCACCCTATCAAAACGAGGTTCCCATGACACGTGCAACCAGTGGCGTCACCACACGCGCTCGACATAAGAAAGTGCTTAAACTGACCAAAGGGCATTACGGCGCCCGGCATCGCCTTTTCCGAACGGCCAATGAATCCATGATCCATGCGTTGGTGTATGCTTACCGGGACCGACGCCAGCGCAAACGCGACTTTCGTCGCCTTTGGATTACTCGCATCAATGCCGCCAGTCGCCAGCACGGCATGAATTACAGCACCTTCATGCATGCGTTGAAAGAAGCCAATATCCAGCTTGATCGCAAGATCTTGGCGGACCTGGCAGTCAACGATCCCAAGGCTTTCGAGGCCGTGGTCGCAGTTGCTAAGCAAGCTGTCGCTTGATTAGCCCACATCGTCCCATGGTTTTGGATGCGGATCATCGACATATCTAGCGCCGCGAATCCCCGGTTGAAACTGGCAAAATCTTTACGTCAGCGACGGAACCGGCGCAAATACCAACAAATTCTTCTGGAAGGCGAGCGCCTCATCGCCGACAGCCTCAGCGCCGGATATCCACCGGCGCTTTTTTTCTTTACGCCCAGGGCCGAAAAACGCCATACGCGATTGTTGCAACAGGCCCAGAAAGCAGGCGCTCAATTGTTGCGCGTTCCGGATCATCTCCTCGAGACCATCACAGATACCGTGACGCCGCAGGGGCTTGTGGCCGTGACCCCGATCCCCGAAGCGCCTGTGCGCGACCGTGGGCTGGCGCTCATTCTGGATGGCGTCAGGGATCCAGGCAATCTGGGCACGATTCTGCGCACCGCCGCGGCCGCGGACGTCGACCAGGTCATTATTCTTCCTGGCGTGACGGATCCCTGGTCCCCAAAGGCGCTGCGCGCAGGCATGGGCGCCCATTTTCGAATAGCCATTCGGCAGGCCCCCACAGCGGCCATCGTTCAAACCTGGCTTTCAACCTACGCCATTTATGTAGCCGATGCGCACGCCGAAGTGCGTTATGATCAGGTAAACTGGCGCGTTCCCAGCGCCCTGATTTTGGGTGGCGAAACCGAACGCGCTCGCATTCTGGAACTTTGGGCGGACGTGACGCCCATTGCCATCCCTATGGCTCGAGGCGTGGAATCGTTGAACGTCGCTGTGGCCGGAGGCGTCATCCTTTTCGAGGCGGTCAGGCAGAGGATGGCCCAGTCAGGCATGTAACGCACTCGGTGATCCTCCCACGCCGAGGCGCATACCATTCAACATCCTTACAACCAACGACCACCCAAGCCCTCAACTCCCAACCTCAAGAAGAGCTCATGCAATTCAAAGACATCTATCGAACTGCGCAAAAGCCGGTCCTCTCCATTGAAATATTCCCGCCCAAAACTGACAAAGGCCGGGCGCATCTTGAAAAAGAACTGGCGCAATTGATGCAGCGTAACGTTGGGTTTGTCTCCGTCACGTATGGCGCCGGAGGTTCCACCAGAGACAACACGCTACAATTGGTCAAGCAAATTCGCGAACAATATCAGGTGACCACCGTGCCTCATTTCACCTGTGTAGGCGCCAGCCGTCAATCGATTCGATCGTTTGTGGACCAGGCCATCGCCGAAGGTGCGGAGAATCTGGTTGCCCTACGGGGCGATCCTCCCAAAGGGCAGGATGTGTTTGTGCCGGCGCCCGATGGTTTTCGCTATGCCTATGAGCTCGTCGCCTTTCTGAAGGAACATTACGGCGATCAGCTTTCCCTGGCTGTGGCTGGTTATCCTGAAGGCCATGTGGAGACCAGAGACTTGGCC
>WFTO01000033.1 GCA_015485435.1 Anaerolineae bacterium
CACCGCCAGTAGACAACACCTTCAAAGCCAGGTTTCCTGCTTCCGCTCCTAAAATCGAAACGAACAAGTCCAATGTGGCCACACAAAGGGCGCAGGGAGGATCATTTTTTTGGGCGGCATTCACAATGACGGGTGTGGGATCATCAGCCTGAAGCAGTTGTTCCGCCAACCAGGCCGGTTCGGGGGCATAGCCGCTGTCTTTGAGAAAAGCATACAGGTTAGGAATACCCACGCCCGAACACACACGCTCATAGCTGACATGGTCCATACGACGCAACAAAAAACGCAACAACGCCATCTCCAACTCGTTACGAGGCGCGAAATCGGCATGTCCTCCCTCCGAGGCGTATGCTCGATACCGACCACCGTCCCACACCAGGTAGGCTTCTCCTAAACCTGTGCCCGGCGCAAGCACTGCGATCGCTCCATAAGGCTCTTTCTGTCCAGCATGCAAACTGAACATGTCCTCTTGTTTCAGAACCGGAATAGCGCAAGCCGTTGCCTGAAGATCATTCACCAGACGCACGGGGATGTCGCCCAAACGGGCTTCAAGGCCTTGTTCGCTGATGACCCATGAGAGATTGGTGGCATCAGCCCGGCCGGCAATGACCGGACCGGCCACGGCGAAACAGGCAGCGTCGATGCGTTCATGGTGTTCAGCCAAGAATGCGTCGAGCAAGCGCGTTATACTGGGGTAGTCTCGACTTCTGAAGCGGACAACCTTGGCAGGTCTCCGGGCATCACCATCGATGGGATACAAAGCGAGAATTGTTTTGGTGCCTCCGATATCGCCAGCTAACAACATAACATCATCCTCGGTAGTAATGTGAAAACATCATCATGACCACATCTGGCCATAAAGGTTACGATACAAGCGGCGGCGCCATGACCGCGAAATGAAATCTTTTCTGATATCGTTTCAGAACGCGCAATACAGGCGCGCCGAAGAGGATGATCAGGGCGGCATTGCCAATACCGCGCCACACATCCCACACAAATGAAGTAATCAAATAAAATAGTGCGTAGGCCTTGATGATGGCCAGGGGCGTTTGGCCCGGCTGCCAATACAACTCGGCATGCTCAGGCTGAAAAACGAAAGGCCAAAACCACAAATTCATGATCATGCCATAGAAAAGACCAAGGAGAAATCCAACGCCCGCCAAGAATGCGATCTCACTCCGAGAACCTGACCGAAAATGGGGGACCAATCCCGCAATGGCGCCGACCCAACCCGCCGCAAACATCTGATATGGCAACCACGGGCCTACGCCGCCAGTTAAAAATGCCGAAGCCAGTAGCGTTATCAGGCCAGTAAGAAACCCAAATTGCGCTCCGAAAGCATACCCAGCCATAATCGGAAGAAAAAAGACGCCGGAGAATCCCCCTGGGCCGGGAATAAAACGCATCACCGCGCCCACCGCTGCCAAGGCCCCCAACACAGCCAAGGTCTTTGCATTCATTTCATTTGACTGAAACCCCGCGGCCACAGCGGCTAGAGCCATGAGACTCACCAGCGTAAGAACCAACATGGCATCCCCGCTATGGGCCATCGCATTCATCTGATTCTGTTGTGGCGGCGGGCCAAAGAATGGCGAAAGAAAGGCCACAATCCCCAAAGCGCTGGCCAAAATCAATATAAGGTTTGCATAAGAGAGCTTTCGATAATCGGTCATAGCCAAAACATCTCAAAGGGAAATACTGACGGGGTTTCACATCCCTTGACGAGAACCCAGAGATGTGTTAGAAGTCGATGAACGTCACGCCTTGTGCGCTCACCATGCATCCCACGCATTCCACTGGCATTATACCTTGCGCCAAAAACCAGGGCAATTCCCAGGCCATTTGGCTACTATAACCATGGACTTGCCCATTTCAGAAAGAGATGCACAACCTCCATCCAGGCCTGCGACATTGGGCCCCCACACTTTCGTCAGGATACTTATGAATAGTCAAGTCTATTTTGACCAGATCGCCCATGATTGGGATCAGATGCGGCAATCATTTTTCTCCGACAGAGTTCGGGATGTGGCCATCGCCACGGCGGTGGTGCAACCCGGCAAGATCGCCGCGGATATCGGTGCGGGCTCGGGGTTTTTGAGCGAGGGGCTGTTGCGGAAAGGTGTACGCGTATATGCAGTGGACCAATCACATGCCATGTTAGAGGTGATGAAAACCAAATTTCAAGCATATGACCAGGTGTCCTATTTTCAGGGAGAGTCCCAAAACCTTCCCATCCCCGACGCCTCGGTAGACTACGTATTCGCCAACATGTATCTGCATCATGTGGAATCCCCGTTGGCGACGATCAAAGAGATGGTGCGCATCCTGAAACCAGGCGGCAGACTTGTCATCACCGATCTTGACAAACACGACTACGAGTTTTTAAGGATTGAGCAGCATGACCGCTGGCTTGGCTTCGAACGTGAAGCGATAAAACGCTGGTTGAGAAAAGCGGGGCTGGAGGAAGTGAATGTGGATTGCGTAGGAGAAAATTGTTGTTCCGAATCGAGTTGTGGCTGCGAAAGTGCCAGTATCAGCATTTTTGTTGCCTGGGGAACCAAGCCATTATCCCTATCCTGACTTTGTGGATGCGCTGCAACACGGTGCAATCAAATGACCGATGACGAGTCGTTGGCGCCGTTCCACTGCCATCTATGACTCGCCATCGGTCATCAATGCTTTCTGTAATCAAGTGAGCAACCCCGCCGAACGACGGCGAACTTGCCAGAGAATAATCAGGAACCGCTGCGCATCCTGGCCAGAATGGAGGCCAGACGCTCGTTGCCCCCGGCAGGCGGTCGCCAATCCACCCAAACAACTTCTGCACCCTGATCTTTCAAACTGTCGGCAAAAATTTCAAGGCCGACGTTAATGGCGGAAAGAGGGCCGGTCAGGCTTTCGAGGGCGACAGGTTTACCATCGGCCAATGGGTTCAACGCCTGCACGAGTTGTCCAGCATAGGTAACGCCAGCCTGGTTGCTGGTGAACACGTGCACGCCAGCGGCCTCCAGCTGTTCAATTTGTGCAGCCATGTCCTGCGGGTCCTCATCGGTGCCAACGACCACCGCCACAAATTCGAGATGCCGACCTGCTGCCGCGGCCTTCTCGCGGGCCTCGATGATGGCTGGGGCCAGTTCGCTGGCGGGGTCTGGATGTGAGCCATACCCCAGGACCACGTCCAATAAAATCACAGCGGTTTCCGGATCGTCCGCCTCTTGATGCAGGCGACGGATGCGCAGATCATTGTCCATCATGGGGTGCAAGCGCCCCACGGTAAATACATCTTCGCCCAGGTCCACAATGGTGTTGGCCTGGCTTTGCATGGGGTTCTCCAGGTCTGCAACGCCATCCAGATGAAGATTGGCGTAAAGATTCGGCAGCATATCGCGCAGGATCAATAACGCTTCATAGGCGAGCGTCCCACCAGAGAACAAACCGCGCAGATATCGCTGAGCGGAGGCAAAGGGAGGCGTCTCCGAGGATGCGGGCGAGGTATCGTCCAGTTCATCCAGGAGTGCGACTGCCAATTCTGCGGCTTCATCTAGCGTTTTGGCGAAATGAATATTGCCATCCACCGATCGTTCAGGCTGGAAGCCAATAAAATCGACGACGACGGGTTTGCCCGTAGCCTTGGCGGCTCTCAACAAATCGCGCGCCACGCTCTCCGCGGGCGGTTTGGAAATAACGACGATCACCTTGGTTTCGGGATCGCGGCGGAACAGATCCAACGCCTGAAGCGCCGTAATCGCCCCAACGTCCTCTTTGAGATCGCGTCCGCCGGTGCCAAGACCGTGGGTCACGCCACTGCCCAATTGGTGGATGCGCGCCGTCACCTGTTGTAAACCAGTACCCGAAGCAGCAACCACACCGATGGGACCACGACGCACTTTGTTGGCAAATCCCAGGCCAATGCCATTCACGATGGCCGTGCCGCAATCGGGCCCCATGACCAATAAGCCTTTGTCCCTGGCTTCCTGCTTCAGACTCACTTCATCAGCCAGGGGCACATTATCGCTAAAGAGGAAGATATGCTTGCCCAATGCCAGACCCTTGCGGGCCACGCCAGCAGCGAACTGCCCTGCCACCGAGACCAAAATCCATTGGGCATCTGGCACCATTTTTGCAGCAGACTCAATGGACTTGGGACGATAACCATCCTGACTTGAGCTGGATTGACGCTTCGACAGGAGATCATCGACCTGTGCCAATGCCTTGGCTGCTGTGGCCTCATCCTCTGCTTTGATCACGATGATCAGATCATCGGCGCCCGCGGCTTTTGCTTCGGCCGTCAACAACCCACTTTGCAGAAGGATATCTTTATTGGCGTCGGTCCCCATGACCACGCCAGCATCCATGACCCCATCCAGGGCCACAAGCTCCCGTTGTAACTGCATGAGGACGACGGAGTCGTAATATGCACCGCGTCGGATTTCTGATTGGATATGGCTCATGATGACTCTTTTTGTGCAGTGTTGCGAGTGGTGTGGAGAGGGTAGCCTCCTGGCTACCAAAGCAGTTATAACTTCTCGTTATGGTATCCTGATGTGATGCGTAGGATGCAAGAAGTCGCATCCCCATCGCCAGAACGATGCTCGCGACTTACTTCATGCATCACCTCTCTGATTTAACACTTGTCGTTTGAAGAGAACAATTTCACCAGCATGGCGATCAAAAGGATCAAAAGAGCACCCCCTGCCGCCACAGCCAACGGGCGTTTTTCCGGCGGGATGTACTCTTCGATCACGTCTTTTGCCACGCCCAAAGCCACATCCAATTCTGATGGAGGCGTAAATTCCACCGAAACCGCTTCTTTTTCCTCTTCGGCCGGGTGCAGTTGCGCCTGAGTTAACCGGTCAAGGCTTTCGAGCCCCTGACGCACAATGGATTTGGCCGTCGTTTCCACCAATCGCTGCCCAACATTGGCAATGCGACCACCAACCTGGGCCTCTCCCATATACGTCAAAATAGTCTTGCCATCTTCTTCTTTGAGGATGGCGTCGCCGCCTCCTTTGATGAAACCGGCTGCGCCGCGGCCATCAATATCCATATGAAACCGCTCTGGCTCCTGCAGGTCGGTTAATACCACCTTGCCATTAAATTTCCCCTGCACGGGGCCGACGCGCACATCCATGACGCCGGTGAATTCAGTGTCACTCACTTTTTCCAAGCGCTCGACGCCTGGCAAAATCTTTGCCAACACCTCAGGGTCCAACAATGCCTGCCAGATAACCTCGCGGGGCGCATCGAAGGTATAAGTGCCGTTGAGTTCCACGATATCTCTCCTTTGAGAGGGGTTGAGGATAACCTTTGAATCAAATGTGCCGCAGCCAGGAATGGAGCGCTATGCACGCACCGTTCCCATCTACGGTGGAAAGTGTTTATATTATTTTTCCCAGGAATTGTACCATTGCCAGAAAACGTCTTCCAAACCCAATGATGAATCAGGTTTTTAATGTCCACTTAATCGGTTATGTAAGCCATCTCTCTTGCCCTGGCTGTTACGTTATGTTAGACTGCATTATCCCCCTTCCAATTCCCCCACCCTTGTTCAGGTGATCATGCAACATACAGAAGGCATTGCACCTCCAATTGACGCTAATGCATATCGAGAACGCCAGGAATCGGCTTCAACAGCGGTGTTGTTGTTGCTTTGGGTATTGATTCCGGCATTGATTGCTGCGTTTCTGCTGGTGCGATTCGAATGGACTTATCGAGAGCGGATTTATCCGGGAGTGCAATTCATGGGGATTGATTTAAGTGGCATGACCCGTGAAGAGGCCCGTTTGGCCATGGAACAGGCTGCTGCCACATTTTCTCCGCCTCCCATTTCGCTGCGATATGGGGATCAAGTTTGGCCCCTACAAGCTGACGACCTGGGGCTTCGCGTTGAAATCGAGGATGGGCTTCATCAAGCATTCGCCCTTGGCCGCAATGGCTCACCGCTGCAAAATTTGGCCGTTCAATGGCGCACGTTCTGGCATGGCGAAGTGCTGGTCCCCACCATTTCCGTGAATCCAGGCCAGATCGAGCAGACGGTGATGGAGTTGACTGCTTCGTTGAATCGATCGGTGTCGGAATCACGCGTGGCGTTGAGTGAATTGCAAGTTGTGATCACCTCCTCTCAACCTGGGCAACTGGTGGACGTTGAAGCCACCACCGCCAGCATTGTGCGACGGATTGAAGGGGGCATGGGAGGCATTGTCGACGTACAGGTGCGAGAATTGCCCGCGGCGGGGACTGTGCCCACAGCCAGCAAACAAACCATCGAAGCCATCCTGAACCAGCCTATTTTGCTAACCGACGCCCAGGGAGAATTTCAGTTCTCGTTGGATCCGGCCACATTGGCTTCGTTGGTGACCTGGATCAACGATGACAAACAGGTGGGACAGGTCATCCCTGAGGTGGATGTCGATGCGTTGTATCCCATCGTACAGACATGGGCGGAGCAGGTGTACCGACCGCCATTGGATGCGCGTTTTGATTTCGATCCCAAGAGTGGACAATTAATCGAACTCTCTCCAAGCGCCAATGGCTATGAGCTTGATGTGGATGCCACGGTTCAGGCTATTGTGGAGGCGATCGCTACGGGAAGCAAGCAAATCGATCTGCCCGTACGGATGATCAAACCCGCGGTGGCGTCGGAAGATGCGCCCAATTTTGGCATCAAGGAGCTGGTGGCCCGCGGTGTAACCAAATTCGCCGGCTCCAGCAAGGCTCGAGTCAAGAATATCGAAGTCGCTGCCTCGAAATTTGTGGGCGTGGTGATCCCCCCCGGGGGCGTGTTCTCTTTCAACAAATTTGTAGGAGACGTCACGGCCGCGAATGGATTTGAAGATTCGTTGATTATTGCCGGGGATCGCACGGCTGTGGGGGTTGGCGGGGGCGTTTGCCAGGTAAGCACCACCATTTTTCGAGCATCCTTTTTCGGAGGATTCCCAACGGTCGAGCGTTGGGCTCATGGATACGTGGTTAGCTATTATGGCAAACCTGGCATCGACGCCACGGTCTATACGCCCAATGTGGATTTTAAGTTCAAAAACACCAGCGGCGCTTATCTTCTCATCAAGCCAATCGTAGACACCCAAAAAGGCATCTTGACATTTGAGTTCTATGGTACGGATCCGGGCTGGAAGGTGGAGGTGGGAGATCCCATATACACCAACCGAAAGGCTCCCCCTCCTCCCCTGTATATCGAAGACCCCACGATGCCTCCGGGGAAGGTGGTCCAGTTCGATTGGGCCGTCGAGGGGCTTGACGCCAAAGTGTCGCGTAAGGTTTGGGATAAGGATGGCAATCTGCTCATCGATGAGGTGCTAAAAAGCAGCTACAAGCCCTGGCAGGCGAAATATCGATTCGGACCAGGGTTCCAGCCCCCTGCGAACGCCGAAGTGAAGTGGGCCAATCCGTAATCACGCGAGGAGCGTAAGGGGCCTCAACCTCGCTGTAAGAGCCGCTCGAACCGCTTTCTCAACGCGCGGCGAATCGCCTTGCGAGCGTAAACGTGTCGATGCACGGTTTCACGCAACATCCAGGGCTCATCCCCGGCCTGCAAGGCATGACGAACGCCTGCAGGAACCACAATGGTCATGCCAGGCCCGAATCGAAAAGCTTCACCATCCAACCAGAAGGTCCCCACGCCGCGCACCACATCGAAAATTTCCGCATGGTGTTCATGCACGTGCTCGGGCACTTGCGCATGCGGTTGAAGCGTTACCAGTACGGCCACCAAATCCTCGCTGACGAAAAATGGCCGGGCCGTGACGGGGTGTTCCCCATTTGCAGCCTCAAATTCTTTTAGAAAATAGACAAGATCTGACATCATGCCCTCGAGAAAAATCGCGGGACGGACACAAAGGCGCGGATGTTACCACCTGCGACCATTTATGTCCGTCCCGTAGGTTGCAAGCGTTAAGCGACTTTTTCAAAACGACCTAAGAAGAGGAAGCGATGAGACTCCTGAGGACGGCCAGATTTTCCACATCCTCATGCATATCCTTGCTCTTCGGCGTCTCCAAAATCATGGGGATATGCTCAAATCGGGGATCGTTGATGATATGTCGGAAGCCATCCAAGCCAATAAACCCTTTGCCGATGTGCTCATGACGATCTTTGCGGGAGCCAAGATCGAATTTGCTGTCATTGAAGTGAAAACATTTCAATAACTCAAGACCGATGTGATGGTCAAACGCCTCCATCGTTTGGGCGTAGCCCTCGGGAGTGCGAATCTCGTAGCCTGCAGCAAAGACATGACAGGTGTCAAAACAAATGGCGACGCGCTCTGGATCATGCACCGCGGCCCGCATGGCGGCAAGCTGCTCGAAACGATATCCGAGGTGCTTCCCTGTACCCGCCGTGGTTTCCAGCAGAGTCAATGTGCTGAACCCTGGGGTGCGTTCGTGACAAATGTCCAAAGCGCGGGCTATCCGCTCGATGCCATAGGCCTCTCCATCTTCTTTGGGAGACCCTGGATGCAAAACCACGCCCAGCAACCCCAACGCTTCAGCCCGTTCCAATTCATCCACGAAAGCATCGATGGACTTTTGCCACAGAGCGTCATCAGAGGAGGCAAGGTTGATCAGATATGCGGCATGAGACACCACAGGACGCACAGGACTTTGTCGCCAACGTTCGCGCCAGCGCTGAATTTCTTTTGGATCCAAAGGCTTAGAGACCCATCGGTTATTGTTGCGGGTAAAAATCTGCATTGTGTCACAGCCGACATCTTCAGCCCGCTGAAAAGCTTTGCTGACACCGCCCGCCGTGCTGACATGAGCGCCAAATCGAGGCATAAGGTCTTACTCCATGGTAAAGGAATGGCGCCAATGCACAGAGTCTGCCCATTGGCGCGATAAAGATATCGCTAGGATGCTTAAGAAGGATCGTATCAGGGAAGCGCTCCCACGCCAAATTCGTAAACCAGCCGTCCACCCTGATGTCCGGCCAGAGCCAGCGTCGCGGAAGCCAAAACCAACAGACCAAACCAAAGCCATAACTTCCCCCCTGAAAGCTGTTCCCTCTTCTGCCAAATCATGTAGAGGTACAACGCTACGCCATAAAGCACCCACATGGCAATCATGCCTGTCGTGTGGGTATTGGCCAATGCATTTTCCGGGGAATCGGGTGGTAAAGCGGCTTTATCGATAAGTCCGGTAATGAGCGCCGGCACAACCAGAATCCATCCGGCCACCAACGTGTAAAGCCCCCATTGCTCCCCAAGAGGCTTTTTGAACCATCGAAACCATATGACGGACACTGTGCCAGATAACAAAAAAGCAATGGGGAAATGCACCAAACTCGGATGTAAAGGAATGGGACTGATATCGAACATGGCGAACTCCAATTTGTAGTGTGTGTGGAAATGATGTTCCATTATAACCACGGTTCGCAAAAATTCAAGCCATCGAAAACCAGAAGAACAAGATAATTTTGTAGAGCAAGACATATCGTGCTAATATCCGATATATTCAAAACAAAGTGTCTCCATTCCTCACATCTTGAAAACATGCTGGCCATTGAACGTCGCGAATACATTCTCAACAAATTACGAAAAGAGGGTCGAGTTCAGGTAAGTGAGCTGAGCAAAGAACTTCGTGTGTCTCGCATGACGATCCACCGGGATCTGGATCGGTTGGTGGAAGAAGAGGAGCGCGTGAAGAAGGTGTTCGGGGGAGCCATTATGGAAGGCTCTTATCAACCCGAAAGCGGGAAATGCGCGCTTTGCGGCAAACCAGTTCCCACGCGTACAGCTGTCACCTTGCAAACCTTATCGGGCCAACGCATGGAGGCTTGTTGTCCGCATTGCGCTTTGTTGCTGATCGAAGCGAATGAGGAAATTGTTTCTGGCATGGGCACCGATTACATCCATGAACGCGTCGTCAATCTCAAATCGGCTACCTATCTCCTTCATCCAGAAGTCGTTGTCTGTTGCGCCCCTCCGGTGCTGTGCTTTGGCAGTGAGGAAGAAGCCCGAAAATTCCAAATGGGATTTGGAGGAAAACTGGCCAAACTAACCGAAGCGAAACAGTTCGTCACTGAACACATGACGTTCTCATAATTTTTTCATTTTAAGGAGATGCATCATGGAGTCCTCTTCAAAACGTTTTTTTCTCCCCATATTCATTCTACTTTTGTTCTCCATCCTGTTAAGCGGCTGTCTGGGAAGCCAAGGTCCTGACATTGTCGTCATCGACTCCTGGGCGCGACCATCCCCAAAAATGGCATCGAGCGGGGCCGTGTACATGACCATCGAAAATAAGGGGAATGAGGATGACGTCTTGATCGGCGTTGATGGAGATGTCAGCAAAGCTGTGGAAATCCATGAAATGGTCATTGATGACAACAATGTCATGCATATGAAGCCGGTCGAGGGACAACGCCTAGTCATTCCCGCCAAAAGCAAAGTCGAGCTGAAGCCTGGCGGTTATCACATCATGCTGATTGGCTTGAAGAACCAGCTCAAAGAGGGGGATGTGGTGGATTTGACGTTACGTTTCGAGAAATCGGGTGAAATCAAGGTGCAAGCGCCGGTCAAGCCGATGGAAGGCATGGGCGCCATGGGGGGGTAGCAGCGCAGTTCACACACGACATGTTGAGGCCGACCATTGCGTCGGCCTCTTTTTATGTAAAAATCTACTGCGCGAAATAGCGCTCTTCGAGGCGCGTTGCGCCATTGGCCGACGTTTCCATTCGCAGCCTGATTCCATGTACAATAATCGCATGAGATACCTGATTCTTCCCTTCACACGCCGTTGGATTCTTTCGACAATCGTTGTCATTATCGCCTCCCTGGTCATGGTGCGCCTGGGCTTCTGGCAGCTCGATCGCCACAACCAACGCATGGATTACATTAACGCAGTGATTGCCGAAGTTGAAGACGCACCTTTTCAGCTAACTGGCGCTGCGAGCGATGACGCTTACAGCGAACGCATCTATCATCAAGTGGAAATCGATGGCCGTTTTGATTTCGATCATCAGGTCATTATCAAGAATCAATTTTATAACGATGCGTTGGGCTATCATTTGGTCACCCCCTTTCTCATCAAGGGAAGCAATAGAGCGGTGTTGGTAGACCGGGGCTGGGTGCCCCCCGAGGCATTGCAATCGCCAGAGGATATGCGCAAGTTTGACGAACCTGAGATCACCCATGTAGTGGCCCGGATTGCACCTGAAGAAAAGCATACAGGCGACCTTCCCAGCCCTGAGCAACCGCAACTGATGTGGTACCGCGTGGATGTCATCGGCATTCAGGCGCAACTTCCTTACGAGGTGTTGCCATACTACGTAGCCATGATTCCTCCGGAGCAGGTGCAAACCGCCCCACCCTATCGCAATCCTCCAAAATTCAAACTGGACCCAGGCCCGCACTACGGCTATGCCATGCAGTGGTTCTTATTCGCCGCCGCACTCCCGCTTTTGTATTTGTGGCTGTTGGTGCGGACGATCCGCTCCGAAAAGCAAGAAGGCGCCGAATCTGCCTCATAGTGCCGGGTTTTCTGGAAAGATCGCCAGATTTAGGCGCAAAATTGACATTTTTAATGAACCTTTAATGCTATGCAAATATTCAGCAAATAGAAATGCGCGTTAAGTGTTAGATAGTGCATCCTATCTCTTGAAAGCTGACATGGAGGTTACACAATGCGACGCTTCTTCTATGCTGTTCTCATCCTCACATTGGTGTTCGCTTTCGGCTCGCTGGCTACGCCAGCTCTGGCGCAAGAAGGCAATGGAACAGGTCAGGCGCTGTTCCTCTACACGAAATTTCCTTCGCAAGTGACGGAACCGGGCAAGACGGTGAGCTTTCCATTGACACTGAAAACGGACACCAAGGCCCAGATTGTAACGCTGAGCATGAAAGAGCTGCCTGAGGATTGGAAGGCGACATTCCGGGGCACGGGGCGGATCATTCGATCGGCGTATGTGACTCCCGACAACGATGTCACGATCGATCTCAAGTTGGAACCTGTAGGTGATGTCGCGGCAGGGGATTATCACTTTGTCGTTCAGGCGGCAGGGGATGGCGTCGTCGTCACCTTGCCATTGGACATTTCCGTCGAGGAAAAACTTCCTCCCCGCTTGACGTTCACGACCGATCTACCCACTCTGAAAGGCTCTCCGACCAGCACCTTCCGCTTCAACACGACGTTGAAGAACGAAGGGGATGAAGACCTGGACGTCAACCTCATTGCAGATGCGCCTCCTGGCTTCAACGTGAACTTCAAGCTTTCTGGCAAAGACATCACCAGCCTCCCGGTTGAGGCCAACAGCTCCAAAC
>WFTO01000034.1 GCA_015485435.1 Anaerolineae bacterium
CGAAATCGAGATCGATGTCGGGTTGATCCTGGCGGGCGGGATTGAGAAAGCGCTCGAAGAGGAGATCGTGGGCGATGGGGTCCACCGTGGTGATGCCGATGACATAGGCGACCAGGGAGTTGGCCACGCTGCCGCGGGTGCTGACCACGATGCGCTGCGCCCGGGCGTAGCGCACGATGTCGGCCACCGCCAGAAACAGGGGCGCGTAGCCGTGGCGGGCGATGGCGGCCAGCTCCTTCTCCAACCGCTGGTGGACGGCCTCATCGGCGTCCTCGCCGTAGCGCCGCGCCAGGCCCGCGCGGGCTTCTCGAGCCAGGATTTCATCGGGCGACGAGGAGGCGTCGGGGTACGCCGCGGGGAGCGCGGGCCAGATGGGGCGGCCATCGGGCAGCGCTGGCTGGCAGTGGGCCGCGATGGCGTCGCTGCGGGCCAATGCGTCGGGCCAGGCCCCGTAGCGGCGGGCCAGGGCCTCGGGGCTCAGCCAGTGTAGGTCGACCTGCTCCTCCCCATCATCGGGCAGGGCCCCGGGCGGAACCTCCTCCAGGCGGCCGTTGCGGTCAATGGCCCCGAGCAGGCGCAGCCGCGGGCGATGGTCGGGCTGGAGGATGTAGACGGGGTGCACGGCCACGGTGGGGACGCCGAAGCGCGCGGCCAGGTCGCTCATCCCGTCCAGCACAGGCGTGTCCGCGTCCGCATGCCATTCCAGGGCCAGATAGCCGTTTTCGTCGAAGATGCCCGCCAGCCGGGCCAGCCTTCGGGCCGCGAGGCGATGTCGCCCCAACCGCCACAGGCGCTCCAGCCAGCTTCGTCGCCCGCCGAAGATGGCGATGAGCCCCCGACTGAACTCGGCCAGCGTGTCCAGGGTCACCCCCCGCCGCGCTCGCGCCTCTCGGTCGGGGTGGCGCTGAATGTGCGAGCTGAGATGGGAAAGGCTGCGGTAGCCCTCCGGGCCCGCGGCCAGGAGGACGATGACGCCGGGAGAGAGCGCGGCCGCGGCGGGGAAGTCGGGCGGCGGGGCCAGATTCAGCGTCATCCCCACGATGGGCTGGACCCCTGCGGCCTCGCACGCCCGGGCGAAGCGCACCGCGCCGTAGAGCGCGCCTGTGTCGGTCAGAGCCAGGTGGCGGAAACCATCGGCCGCGGCGCGACGGGCCAGGGCCTCCACCGAGGGCATGGCTCCGAGCAGGGTGAAGTGGGAGTGGACATGGAGGGGCGTGGGCATGGGACTT
Organism: Anaerolineae bacterium; assembly: GCA_015485435.1. Lineage (GTDB taxonomy): Bacteria > Chloroflexota > Anaerolineae > J102 > J102 > M2005. The sequence continues at coordinate 1,230 of WFTO01000034.1, forward strand.
CGAACATGGGGCGCGCCTTTCGACGGGCGCTGGGGCGTGGAAATCAGGTATGCTGTGATATAAAACGTGATGCGTAAAACGTCAAACGTCATGACGTACCATCAACAGACCCGTTTGCGTGGAAACTGACGTTTGATGCATAACGCTATCGGGTGTAGCACTCTCACCGGGAGGAGTTTATCCCCAAACTGCTCAAAAAAGCTTGGCCCGCTTTGTCCAGATCATCGTCCAAAGAAAAGATGACGGTGCGTACGTGAATCTTTCCGATGTTAGCATCCAGGGGATATTTCAACGGCGCCGGATAGACGAGAACAGCCTCGGTGGAGCCCAAACCTTCAGCATAGCTAACCACCTGGGAGATGTCTTCGGTTGCGGGTTCGTCAGGAATTTTGTATTTCGTATCGAGGACTATAGTGGGAGCATTGGCGCCTATGCGACGAAGCACAAGGTCGATCTGAAATTTCTGGCGGTGTTCTTTCCCGAAGTAAAGCGCCTCCTGGGATTCAACCAACCAATCCCCTGGCAAATGCGCTTCCATCCAAGCCGCTACAAAAGCCTCAAACAGGCGGGCCATATCCACCAAAAAAGGCGAAATCGGGCGATCTCCCGACTGATGTGTGGGCCCAGAATGGTCAAGAAAGAAGCGGCTGAGCGCGTGTAATGGCTGGTAATCTTGATTCAGACGATGGTAGCGACGATTGATACAACTTGCAGGAGAAAAGGGCTGAAATGTGGTGAGGCCCTGTAAGCTACGGTAAGCCCGTCGCACGAGAGGCAGCACGCGCTCCGTGCAAATGCCGCTCTGTGCGATGCGCCAGAGGGTGTAGGTAAGTATCTGATTGTCTTCAATGTCGGCAGTATGCTCCTCAAATTGACATGGCAACCGCACGTCCCAAGGACGACGGATGACTTGATGTGTGTCGAGACGGCCTCGCAAGTAGAGAAGTTTCTCCTGTCGCGGGACGTAGGAACGGTAAAAACCTTGACGGGCGCGATTCAACACTCGTTTTGCAAAGATATTCGCCAACTGCTCATAAGCTTCCTCCAGGGTCTCGACCTCAGTCAGACCATCAAGAAACCGAAAGCTTTTCAGGTTGTAGGCGTATTCCCACATGCCGAAGAGGGTGCGCAGCGGCGCTTTGGGTTGCAGGTGAAAAGCCAAATTCGGCGTTAGGGGGATAAAACCTACCCAGCCCTGAGAGAGAAGTCGCCAGCGGTGATTGTTACGAAAACTGGGAGGATCGATCTGAATTTTAGCGGGGTATTCCTGCTCCAGCAGCGAAGCTTCTTTTTCGCTCAAGGCGTCGGCGGGCAGCTCTAAAGGCTGATACTCTCGCAATTCGATGATGCGCGAGGCATGATTCATGGCGTCCATATCAGATCGCGAATACGCTCCCAACTGAAGTTCTGAGCTTTGGTGGGTTGATCAAAGAAATATTCATCTAGGTAGGGTTCAATTTCCATACACCAGATGTCTTCAATCTGTGTTTCCAAGTTTTTTATGAGGAAGTAGCTGATGCCTACGGCGTAATGACGGTCGCCAATAGCGTCGTTGAGGCGCCGCAAAACCTGGATCAGTCCTTCAACCGGGAAATTGGTATGATGACGTTGGTGAAAATGACGTAGCAGATTGTAATCGGGCCACAAGGCAAGGAATGCGAAACGCCGTCGTAATGCGTGATCCACCAATGCAATGGAGCGGTCCGCCGTATTCATCGTGCCGATAATGAACACATTCGGAGGGATGCGCAGCTCGCCACCGCTCGCAAGGGGAATCGATTCATCGCGGTATTCCAAAAGATACATGAGTTCGCCGAAGACTCGCGAGAGATTGGCCCGATTGATCTCATCAATAATGAGCACCGATGCGCCTGTGCGTTGACGAGCGCGATGGATGAAATCCAGAAAACGGCCCGGTTTCAACGGATAGGTCAAGCGCTCGCCATCGCTTTCGGGCCGAATGCCTTGAATAAAATCCTCATAGGCGTAGGCGGGATGAAACTGAACCAGATCGATGATACCATCACCCCCACCCACGAGGTGACGAGCCAACAATTTGGCAACGAAAGTTTTCCCAGTTCCGGGCGGCCCGTAGAGAATAGCTTGCCCTTTACGCTGGATGGCCCGCTTCCACCGCTGCAGTAACGCCAGCTCGAAACCGGTCTCCTCGGCCATTTGCTCAAGAGAGTAAAGGGGGTTAAGCTCGATGATTTCTTCATCCTCTTCTTCCTGCTCCAGATAGCGCATGATGGCGGGCATGGGATCCTCTTCTGTGGCTAACAGAACCAGAGGAAAAAGCTGTTGATAAATGCGCGAGATATCTTCTACCAATTTATCAAAGGGCAGTGTCAGCACCTTGTAACGCGGCCACAGGATGGAGATGTCAAATCCGAACTCCTCTGGATTATGAAAAAAATCTTCCCAACTTCCTGGTTGTAGTAACTTTACTTCACCTGCCTCTGTGATCGTAAAATGTTGTCCCAGTTGTCCAAAAACAAAGCGCTCCCAATCAGGCATGTAATCGCGAAGCATCGTTATGATCTCAGGATGTTTTTGGCAATTTCTCCGAAAACGCTTACGCTGTTCCGCACCATAATCTCCAATGAAAAAACCATATTCCAGAAGCTGATGATTTAACCACACAGAGAGCTGTGCATCTACAGTGCGTTTACTTCCCTTAGGATAAAATGCTCCCCAAAAGAAGTCCCAAGCTCCGCCTTTCCCATAATCATTCTTGAGAATTCGGCCCAAAATCTCCCTTTCTGTTTCCAAGATATCAGTCATGGCAGATGGCAAGGATAAAGCCACTGCGGTCATGAGTCGTTTGAATGCGTCAATAATTTCATTTTGGAAAGCCTCACGATGTTCCTGAAAATACGTTCTGGTGGGGTTTTCATGCAGGCCCGCCAGCAATTCGAAAGCGCGAGGGGAGAATGCAGCATCCGGAACGATGGCTTCGCCCTCTATTTCCTCAACATGCTCGGGAAGCGATTTAGGTGACAGACCGCGAGTGAATAGCGCATCCCGCTTTTCAGGATTGAGGATTGCTTCCAGAATGTCTGGATGATGATATTTGCGATAAGGGGAGGCCTTCCAATGAGCAAAGCGCTGGCCGATCTCGCGCATGGATTGTTCATAGATCGCCCGTAGCCCTTCATCCATCGCCTCTGGTAATAACCAGGGGAGATGGTATAGGCTGAATGCGGATTCATCCTCTCCGGTTTTGAACGTGGTGGATTTAGGAAATGCCTCTGCCCAGGGACTGGCCGCCAAGAGATCATCGCGTAAAGCCAAGGTGATGCCATGCCCATCATGACCTTTAGGACCGCGTATATCCACCACCAACCACCAACCATAATTCATTCGCAACACATGATTGTTGTATTTGGAGGGAAACGTGATCGAGATGCGTTTGCTCGCATCTTCAGAAGTTTCCCCCAAGAGTGCCAAGGTATTTTCGAGAAAATCAAATCCGGCCTCGGCTTCTTCCCTGGAGGCAAAAATTTGCGAAAATGGCGGCGCAAGGCGCTTTTGTTTCTCCTTGCTAACATTTGCAGCCACCCACATGATACTTTGAACATCGATCATGTCGCGAGGATGATATGCTTCGAATGCCTTCCAAACGTCTCGGGCCAGAGATAAAATCATCCGATAGGCTTGTCCGGAAGGCTTGCGTTTCCATTCATCCGAACGTCCCACCAGATCGAAAAACGTTTTCATCGTCCTGGGTTTGACGAATATATCTGCTTCAGGATGAATGAGAAATAGAAAATAGGTTGGGAATGTCCAGTATGGGGTGATTTTGTTGGCCGTGAGAAATTCAACAAATCGTTGTAAGCGATCAGGTGAGTCTCCTGGCCCGTAAAGCAGGTCATAGATCTGTTCGACCAAAGCGCGCTTGTCCAAGGATGGTTCATAGAGCAATCGTAAATCCCCTGATTGCGGCGCACTCAAATAAAGCAAGTTAGTCGCATGTCCTATCTTTTTTACTCGCTGGCGTATCTCTTCAATCGCATTCGCCTGCAAAAGTCGTTCGAACTCCTTCTGTCCGAGCAACTGTTGCGCTTTTTTCGAAGCCTCCCATTTGTATGCCAGCTCATCTTCCACAAATCTAGGCGTATCAAAGCCCTGCCAGTCAGGATACCAGAGATGAACGCGCCGGATAATCTTTGCAAGCGATTGGGGTGAAAGGGACATCAGTATGCTCCTTATGGTTCGAGAGATGAAGGAGGACTCATCGCCAAATGGTATAGGATCGGAGATTGTTCTGGGGTTGTTGAAAACGATCGGCCTTCTACCTCGCTCTACGACACCATCCACACAACTTCATCGCCCCAAAGACGTTTCAACAACTGAAGCACACGGTTGCATGATGAATGCAGGCGCTCAAGTAACACCACACGAACAATCAAAAACAGGTAACTGCTAACGTCTGCATTCACCCCGTCGCAACGAAGGCGACGTTGATAGCGTAATGGCGTAAAACGTCATGCATCAAACGTCAATTTCTGCACGAAAATGAACCCGTTGATGGGAATTCATGATGTTTGCCCTTTTACACTTGACGCCATGCCATCAAAAGCGGCCTGTTTCAAGGGAAAAGGCGTCATCATCCAAGCTGCCTAAGTAGTTGCACAGGCCCTTAGGGACCCGTTTCGCTATCAATCCATTGCAAATAATCGGAAAGCCCTGCGACCACGGGCAGCTGGATGATTTCCGGGGTGTCGTAGCTATGATGCGCTTTGATCCAGGCTTCGACTCGCGAATAGAGATGGCTTTGCGTCTTAATCAACAACAACAGCTCCTCATCCTGAACGACACGTCCCTCCCAGCGATAGACGCTACGGATGGGCGTTTGTTGGACGCAAGCGGCAAGCCGGGCTTCGATTAACCCCGTGGCTATGGCTTCTGCCTCTTCGACCGAACCACAGGTCGTGAGAATGACGCAAAATTGATTCATGGCTTTCCTCCAACTCATCTTTCAAAAGGAATCGATAAGAATCATAGCATTCCCAGGAAGATTGGCCAAGGTCGTAATGCGCTTTTGTGAACGAGGAAGCAGCGGGATATAATCCTTTATTATGCCCGAGCAATCTCCACTCCCATCCCCTGAAGAAAAACCCAAATTTGTCCGCCATATGTTTGCGGATGCGGCGCGACGTTATGATCGCATGAATCGGCTTATGACGCTGAGCCAGGACCGCCGTTGGCGACGTTTGGTAGTCGAGGCATGTCAATTGCCCTCTCATGGAAAACTGCTGGATGTGGCCACAGGCACGGCGGATATCGCACTCGAAGCCTTACGCCAACATCCCGATGCATTTGTAATTGGCGCTGATTTTACCCATGAGATGATGCGTATCGGCCAGGCTAAAGACCCGGATGCTCGTATTGCTTTTGTCGAGGCGGACGCATTACGGTTGCCTTTTCCCGATGACAGCTTTGATGCCGCATGTTCCGGATTTTTGATGCGAAACGTGACCGATGTTACTGCTGCATTTGCCGAGCAGCGGAGGGTGGTGCGACCAGGAGGGCGCGTGGTCTGTCTTGAAATCACCCGACCGGCAACGCCTATCTGGCGCGATCTCTTCCACCTGTATTTCTTTAATCTGGTGCCTCGCATTTCGGCGTTTTTCAGCAGCAACAAAGATGCATACACCTATCTGCCCCACTCCACTTTGCAATTCCCACGCCCGCCCCAGCTGGCCGACATAATGAGATCGGTGGGACTCAAGAATGTGACCTGGCGGACGCTGATGCTGGGGACTATCGCACTGCATGTCGGGGAGGTATAA
>WFTO01000035.1 GCA_015485435.1 Anaerolineae bacterium
ATTACATACGGAGCCTCTGGGGGGCGGTCTATCCGTTGGCAGGGAGAGAAGAGTATTCGGGCTGCCGCCAAGACGAATAAATTCAGAGAGAAGAAGATAAAGTATGCCTGTGGTCAGGGTAAGTGTGGCTGTTGCCATACGGCCCTGAAGAGTGGTGAGGTGGTCTACAACGACGTGCAGCCGACCTTTGCCGATTTGCAGGAGGGTTATTGTCTTCCCTGCATTGCGATCCCGAAAACATCAATTGAGTTGGATGCCTGATACCAAATTCTCGCAGTGAATTGGTTTGGGTGTATAGTGAGCAGTGAGTGCTTAACCGGAGTGAGAATATGATGATTGACTGGAAAAAAACGAAAACGACGCTGATGCGTGGGGCTGCGGTGTGTGTGTTGGGCATAGCGATGTCTGCGTTAACGGCACGAGCCGATAGCATCCTGAACTACGAACCCCACAAGGTGATTCCAGACGAAAAGGCCAAGTGTGAGCAGTGTCATGAGAATGCGGTGCTTGCCTGGGAGGAATCGACGCATAAAAAAACGTACGATGAATTGCATTTGCGCGATGAGGCCAAGGCGGTCTTAACCCGTCTGGGCAAAAAAGGCAGCATTCGACGGAATAAAGAGTGTGTGCAGTGCCACTATACCCAGACGGCCACCGAAGCGGGTGGGCGCCCGAAGACGGTGATGGGTGTTTCCTGCCAGCGCTGCCACGGTGGGGCGGTGGATTGGCTCGATGTTCATCAGGACACGGAAGGCATTCCTGATCGTGCGGAACGCAAGGCCAAGGCCGCCAGTCTGGGGCAGCGTTTGACGGATGATATCTATACCCTGGCCATGAATTGCTTCCAGTGTCACACCGTTCCCAAGGAAGAATTGGTAAATAAAGGGGAGCATCCGGCGGGTAGTGACTTTGAATTGGTTGCGTGGAGTCAGGGCGAGGTCCGACACAACTTCCTGAATGACGATCCCAAGGCGCGGGCCGAACAGGATACGAATCATGAAGCCAGTGCCGAGGAGAAACAGATCTTTTATGTGGTTGGTAAGGCGCTTGACTTGGAGTTTGCTTTACGCGGCCTGGCTTCTGCTACAACCGAGGGTACCTATCTGACGGCCATGGGTGAGCGTGCGCAAAAGGCCTATGATGCCTTGAAGGAACTTGGAGGCATGGATAGCGTATTGTCTCAGGTGCCGATGGATGGGGGGAAGGTTAAGGTTGCGTCGGGCAACAAAGCCGAATATGAAGCGGCTGCGGATGGCATTCGGAAGGTAGCGAAGACCATCGAGTCGAACCAGGCAAAGTTCAGTACAGCGCTGAGCGCCGCAGCCTCTAAGTTGCCCTCTGCTTATCACGGCGAAGTCTACGAGTAAAGGCGGTAGCCGCTCTTGTCTACATTTACTGAAGAACGTGAACGCACGGATGATGTGCTCAGCGCATCATCCGTGCCCAGCGCTGCGGGAGAAAAACGGTTGACCCGATGGGCGAAGCCTTTCGGTGAGATGACCGAGATGGATATTCTGGATGTGCTCCAGATGGATCCTTTTCGTTCGATTTGTGACACCCTGGAGGCAGCAAAGAAGCCTCAGTTCGTTTCTTTTGGTGTTCCCGTTTCTATTTTCGGAATCCTGAAAAATGATGCGCGGATACGCACCTACAAACCGGGTGAATTCGTTATTCGCAAGGACGACTACGGCAACTCTGCCTTTTTCCTTCTGGAAGGTGACGTTCGTGCGGTAATTCATCCTGAACTCCCCTCAAAGGTTCTGGGGCATCGCGAGCGCAGGAACGTCGGCTTTCTCGGGGCATTCCTCTCTCGCATTCGTGATCTCCTCATGCCTCCGGTTCGGGAGTATCGCGCGATCAAGAGCAAAGCCCGCAAGAGTGAGGATCAGGGCACAGGTGTCAGCCCCCAACAATTGAAGGATATCCTTGACCCGAGTACGTATGAAACCGCGCCCCTTGCAGTGGGTGGATTTTTCGGGGAAATCGGGGCAATTTACCGCATGCCCCGGGAGATATCCATCGTTGCTGCGGAATCCGCCCGAATACTGGAGATTCGCTGGCAGGGACTGCGTGATCTCATGGAAGCCGACGAGGGTATCGAGCATCACATTGACGAATTGTACCGGAAGCGTTCTCTAAAGGGGACTCTGGAATCCATTTCGCTTTTCAAATCACTGCCCGAGAGCGTTCTTCCGCAGATAAAATTCACGACCTATGGCAAATACGATGAATGGTCTTCTGAGTATATCGGCTTGTCACAGGAAGAAAAAACCAAGGTAATTGACCAAGAAGAAATGATTGCACAGGAGGGCGACTATCCGAACGGAATACATGTTGTTCGGGCTGGTTTCGCCCGTGAGAGCAAACGGTATGGTCACGGGCACCAGACGCTCAATTATCTGGGTGGCGGGCAGGTCTTTGGCCTGAAAGAGGCCCTCTACAATTGGCAGCACCCCAACCATCCCATACCTTTCCAGCACAGCCTGCG
>WFTO01000036.1 GCA_015485435.1 Anaerolineae bacterium
CTCGCACCCAATGTGAATGTCATGGAGTGGAAATCGTGAGGTTGACAGGATTTTAACGGCCTCCCTAACTGACCAACTTGACCTGAAGGATTTTTCGGTTGTTAAAGTAGCAGGATGACTCGCTGTTTGCCGTTTTCCTCAATGATTAGAGATGCATTAGGATTACTCTCGACTTGGATAGCCAAAAGCCCAAGTTTGATGAAACGTCTAAACAAATCTACCACCGTTGTGTCGCGTTCTTCCGCGATTCTTTTCACTTCAGCATAGACATCTTCAGGTAAAACAAGGTTGTAACGTTTTACTTTTTTCTTTTGCATTACATGTTATCCTCCTGGCAACAATGACTGACGAGCTGTGTTAAATAGAAGATTACTACGCCGGACGCGGAATGATGCATATATTATACACATTATTTGCACATTTGTCAAGCGGTAAATGCGGCGGTGATTACCCATAAGTCGATGGGGGAAACGAAGTGGCAGAGTGATGCGGAAAAGGATGATCTTCGACAAAGGTCAGCGCCGAGATGGCTGTCCAGAGTGAAGCCAAGCCCCATAAGAGCCGATATACCCCGCTACGATCCTGCTGATGACCGAGTTTGCCGCCAAGGAGCTGGAACCACTCCACAATCTCTTGCGGCCAGACGCGGAGTACATGGGTGACGAAATGCATGGCCCAGAGGACGAACACAAAAAGGCGTTGCATGCGCTCCAGAGAACGCACCATGAGTTGTTCGACATCCAGGCCAGCTTCCTGATCAAAACGATAGCCATGCTCGATGCGGTTACGCAGGCGCCAATCCTGATAAACCTGCTGAGCCGCTGCCAAATTGTCGATGGGGATATTGGTCAGCAGGCCGAGCAACCGCTCCTCCTCCTCTTCGTTTTTCTCAGTATCCAGTTTCTCCGCCACCAACAACCACATGGGCATCTCGGGCTCTCCGGGCAAACGGATGCGATACCACCCCAGGCGCACCGTGTGTTCTTTGATCCGGCCTGCCCGGTGAAATCGCACCCGGAATTGCCCTTGCCATAGCACCAGGGCCATCAACTCCTCAATCGTCATGGGTTCCCAGCGCTGGAGACGGTCGTTCCATACTTCCACCTGTCTGTTTTTGTGGGAGGCGGTGACGATGAATGCGCCTCGCATCTGATGCACCCACTGGAAGAATTTCTGGTCATCGCCGCCGCCATCCATCACAAAGCAGAGCTGGTGACTTGGAAACAAGGCCCGCGTCATCCGCAGCGCCCGATAGATTTCTCGGTTCTGACTGATAAAGGTCTCACTTTGATAGGAAAACCAATGGGCGTAAGTTGTGGCCGGGCGCGAAAGGTTGACGATGGTCGCAGTGATGGCGGGATATCCCCAGGTGATCCGGGCCCTTCCGTTGACATCTGGCGGCCTGCTCTTATGCACCCGACTGACGCCTTCCATCCGCTGGGCGTAGGGCTTCTCGAACTGCACTGGATCAATGGCCACCACCAATCGGTCAGCGCCCTCCTCACAGACTGTTTGCTGCGCCAATCGGTAAAGGCTTTTCGTGAGTCGCCAGGTCGTCACCCGCTTCGTGTTGATGAGACGATAGCCGCGCTTGCTCAAAGCCCAGGCTGTTGCTCCCTTTTCCACCGCCATGGCCTTACTGATATGGGGCGTTTGCGTCGTTATCAGCCCCCGCACCATCGCCTGCACCGACCGTTGCAAACGTTTATCTGGAAAAAGTTCCCACAATGGACGCAAAAAGGTTGTTAATGCCTCTTCTGTAAAATGGGCGGCTGCTTGGATGCCTTCTGCTTTCTGAGCTATACTTTCCATACGCCTTCCCTCCTGTTGTTGTGCCTTTTGTTACTCTTTTGATGCACTCAGGGGGCAAGGCGTTTACTCATCACCGCTACTTATGGGTAATCACCGGTGACAAACGCATTGACGAGGAAAATCCGTTGTGCTATCATTCGCATGTGCGCGCAAACTCTATGGTGAATGCGACCCAAACGCGTGCGTGATCTCCATTTCTGTGTACAGGCGTCGAAAACATGGCTCCAATGAGGTGAGTGAGGTGAATAATGCTCCGAACGCTTCAGATTTCGGTGGATGAACAAGGCAATCTCCTTCTTCCATCCACTATACAAGACCAGATCCACTTGACTCCCGGCACGACCTTGATC
>WFTO01000037.1 GCA_015485435.1 Anaerolineae bacterium
CTGATGGATGACGATCCTGTGCCGGGTAAAAGAAAACCCGAGTCGGCTGGGCAGAAATCGGCTAAAGGAGGGAAGGGCGAAGTCAATTCGGCAGAAAACCGCAACTGGCCCGACGCTGATTGAGTTCTTGTCGTTGCCGGTGGCTAGTTATCTCAGTTGGCGGCTTCCCCGCCGGTTGTCTGCTCTTGCTGGAGTTGTAGCAGAGGGGTGCGAAGCAGCTCGAATTTTTTCGGTGAGACGTATTGCAGCACAGCGTCACCACTGCTGTTGAGACTGATGTCGAGGCCGAGACCGGGATAGAGCCAGTGGGTGGTGTTGTTGCTCTCTTCCATTATCTTTTCGGCTGGCACGCCAAAGCGTTTTTCGATCACTTCGGGTTGAATATCGATGCGTGGCAGGTAGGTGATGCTGGCGATTGGCGCCTGGCGAATCAGCTCGAGATCGGGCAGGCTAAGCGTTACCTTGTTGGTTCCGCTGCCAAGAGTGCTGATCCGTTCACCGCGATCGTACATCGCCTTCAGGGTGTTTTGGTCGAGACCGGTAACGATGACAACCTTGGCGCTCAAGCCACCCAGCTCGACTTTCTCAAAAAAGACCTCGGTTACCATTTCACCATCTGGCTTGGCAAACAGGCTGACCTCCGCTTTGGAGCCCAGGCGTTGCTCCGCGTCTGCCAGCGTGCTCTCATCTAGTGTCAGTCCAAAGACCCGCGTCGAGCCGGTTTCGGTGTGGTCAATCTGCCAGGGCATGATCTGGTGTGATTCCCGATCTCCTTTGGGAACAAGCAGTCCAATAATGATGGCGACGATGGCGAAAGTGGAGACGAGGAGGATGTTTTTTCGATCCATGGAGTAAACTTCTGGGCTTTGCTGGTGGAGGAGTCGCTATTGTACCCAACCTGTCGGCAGCGCGGCGAGTGTTCATGAGTTTTATCAAGGGTAGTCTATGACGCCAGATACTTTTTATTATGTTGTTTCGGCCTTCTTGGTGGGGCTGATGGGTGGGGTCCATTGCGTGGGGATGTGTGGCGGCATCATGAATGCGCTGGTATTTGCCCTGCCCGAGGATCAACGCTCCATGGCCAAGGTGCTGCCCAAGGTATTGCTCTATAACGTGGGCCGGATCGCCAGCTATGCCACCGCTGGGGCCATCCTCGGTGCGCTGGGTGCTTGGATGCAGTTGATCGCCAGCCCGGCGGGACTGGGGTTGCGCATAATGGCCGGGGCCATGTTGGTGGCCATGGGTTTCTATCTAGCGGGTTGGTGGCGCGGTTTGGCTCGGCTCGAACGTCTGGGCGGCCATCTCTGGAAATATCTCCACCCCATAGCCAACCGCCTGATGCCGGTTAGGAGCGCCTGGCAGGCGCTGTTGTTGGGGGCGATATGGGGATGGTTGCCTTGTGGTCTGGTCTACAGCGCCTTGACGTTGGCGGCGGGCGTGAGCCACTGGTACCAGTCGGCCTTGGTGATGGTCGCCTTTGGTGTGGGTACCTTGCCTGTAATGGTGGTCACCGGCTCATTTGCCGCACAGGTCAAAGCTTTTATTCAGCAAAAACTGGTTCGCAATATAGCCGCCCTGCTTGTGATCGCTTTTGGCATCTGGACGATGTTAGTACCCGTTTCCCATCTTATGGAGGGTTCTACCACGCATCATGGTAGGCATGAAAAGGAGGTGTCTCACACCGAAGGGATTGACGATATTGAGATGCTGTATGCCAATAATGTCAGTCTGATGGATAGTACTGCCTGATCTGGCGGTTGAATTAAAGTGTAAATTGGTTCTCAGCTCGGCCTGTCTTCGTTCATTTAGCCTTCCAGGCTATATCTGTTTGATTTTAAATCGATTGCTTAAAGTTGATATTTTCTGTGGTCTTTGTGGCCTGACCTTTGCGTTGGGACAGGGCCTAGGTCGACAAAAAAGGGTTCCTGGCCTACACCTGAAGGGGCTTTTCTAAAAATAACTCAGATATAGATAAGCAGGGGGGTGACAATGCAGTTACCACGATCACTCAGCAGTTTTTTGTTGCTACTGTGTTGTGGTTCGACAGCGTTGGTGCATGCTGACGAACTCGCGGCGCGGCAACAGGAGGCTGTGGAGATTGCGCAGTCTTTAATGCAGCAGTTAAAGCACTCTATGAAGCATGCCATGAAAAACGGCGGGGTGACCGGGGCTATCGAGATTTGCGCTGAAAGGGCTCCCGCCATAGCTGGAGAGGTATCCCGGGCTCGGGGTTGGAAAGTGACCCGCGTAAGCACCAGGGTTAGAAATCCGATGTTGGGCATGCCTGATGCCTACGAGCAGCAAGTATTGTCTGAGTTCAAGCGGCGTATGGCTCGGGGCGAATCGCCCAAGGGATTGATCAGCGCAGCCATGGTGGAAGAGCCCGATGGTCGCTATTTCCGTTTTATGAGGGCGATCACGGTACAGCCCCAATGTCTGACGTGCCATGGTGCAGAAGGGGATATTCCTTCCGCAGTGGCAGCCTTGCTGAATAAGCGCTATCCCCATGACCAGGCCACAGGCTATGGCATTGGAGATCTGCGCGGGGCCGTTAGTATCAAATATCGCGTTGATGGCGAGGAAATTGGGCAGTGAGGTTTGTGAGTAGAAGTCTTTTACTGGTTGATATGTTGGTGGTTCTAGCGCTCGCGATAGTGGTGGTCAGTATGCTTATTATGGCGTTTTCGAGTTTTAAGGTGGCCACTCCGCCAGCGGAGGAAGGAGCTGTGGGGGCGTGGGTGCTGGGTATCCTGGAAAATACGGATATGAGTCGTCATTCCCGGTGACGGTTATTCAGGGTCTGCTCTACATAGTGTGATCAGGCCAAAATGAAAGGGCGCGGGGGCGTCTGAAGGGATAAAAGAGAGGAGAGATCTATGGCACATATAGTCATTATGGGGGCGGGTACGGGCGGAATGCCCGCTGCATACGAGATGCGTGAGGCACTAGCCAGGGAGCACAAGATTACCGTTGTCAACGCTACCGAGTATTTTCAGTTTGTTCCATCTAATCCGTGGATTGGAGTGGGTTGGCGCAAGCGCGAAGATATCACCTTCCCTATTCGGCCCTATCTGGAAAAGAAAGGTATCGATTTTATTGCCTCTCCAGTGACGAAAATCGATGCAGAGGGCAGTGCCCTGGAGCTAAGTAATGGCGATACCTTGGCGTATGATTATTTGTTGATTACTACGGGACCCAAGCTGTCGTTTGATGAGGTCGAAGGTATTGGCCCGGTAAACGGGTATACCCAGTCCATCTGTACCGTTGATCATGCCGAGAAGGCATATGATGCCTACCAGAAGCTGGTTGAGAACCCGGGGCATGTGGTGATTGGTGCTGTTCAGGGGGCGAGCTGTTTTGGGCCGGCCTATGAATATGCCTTTATCGTCGATGCCGATTTGCGCAAACGCAAACTGCGCGACCAAGTGCCCATGACCTATGTCACCAGTGAGCCCTACGTGGGGCACCTTGGTTTGGGCGGGGTAGGTGACTCCAAGGGAATGCTGGAGTCGGAGTTCCGCAACCGTCACATCAACTGGATCACCAATGCCAAAGTCACCAAGGTAGAAGAAGGGAAGATGTTCGTCGCCGAACACAATATGGATGGCGAGGTCATCAAGGAGCACGAGCTGGAATTCAACTATTCCATGATGTTGCCAGCCTTCAAGGGTGTGGATGCTGTCGCCAATGTGGAGGGGTTGTGTAATCCACGTGGTTTTGTCCTGGTCGACGAGTATCAGCGCAACCCCAAGTATAAGAATATCTATTCAGCGGGGGTCTGTATCGCTATACCCCCGGTTGAGGCTACTCCTGTTCCTACCGGCACACCAAAGACCGGTTACATGATCGAATCGATGGTTACCGCCATCGTCCACAATATTGAAG
>WFTO01000038.1 GCA_015485435.1 Anaerolineae bacterium
GAGGTGGAGCGTGGCCAGGTGCTGGCCAAGCCGGGTTCCATCACCCCGCACACCAAGTTTGAGGCGGAGGGAATAAATCCGCGAGTCAGTATGGAGGTGTTTACGCGAAAGCGCGCCATTCTTGCTGGCATGAATGAGGTGTTGAATCTCTTGTCGCGTGTATTGCCGTCGGATGCGGAAGTGTGGGCTCTTCCAGAAGGCTCTGAAATCGAGCCGCGAGAGGTAGTATTACGTATTACGGGACCTTATCGTTCGTTTGCAATTTATGAAACTGCCTATTTAGGTATTTTGGCGCACGAGACTGGCTGGGCGACCGCTGCCCGGGCCTGTGTTGATGCCGCAGACCCCATTCCGGTTATCAGTTTTGGTGCGCGGCATGTTCATCCTGATGTTTCTGCGCGTATGGAATATGCGGCCATTATCGGGGGGTGTGTGGGCTGTGCGACGCCAGCCGGTGCGCGGCTTGCAGGTATTCAGCCTTCCGGTACAATACCCCATGCATTGATTTTGAGTATGGGTGACACTGTTCGGGCGGTAGAAGCCTTCGACAGACATATCGATCCAGACGTTAAACGCATTGCGTTGGTGGATACTTTCAGAGATGAGGCGGAAGAAAGTTTGCGGGTGGCGCGCGTGCTGGGCAAGAAACTATGGGGCGTCCGATTGGACACTCCGTCTGAAAGGGGGCGAGTGACGCCAGATCTTGTAAAAGAGGTTCGGGCGCGTCTCGATTTGGAGGGGTTCTTCCATGTAAAGATCTTTGTCAGCGGAGGCATTACACCGGAACGTATTCGTGAATTTAAGGAAGCTGGTGCGCCTGTTGATGGTTTTGGGATTGGAAGTGCAATTTCGGGGGCGCCGCCTATTGACTTTACCGCAGATATTAAGGAAATCGACGGGCGGCCAGTGGCAAAACGTGGTCGCATCCCGGGGCTTACACCTAACCCAAGGCTTGTTAAGGTGTTTCCTGTCTCCAAATGAACGAGAGAGCCCCGCATGTATTTCGCGGGGCTCTCGATTCATACGTTTGTTGTCTTAACATCAAACTGTTGCGCATTGGGCGCGGTTTTTCTTTATTCGGCGCTGGCAGGCTCTTGAGGTTTCTCTTCCTCGCTAATATTCTCCTCTGGTAGTTCTGAACGCATGATCTGGGCTACAATCTTGCGATAAATCTCGACAGCTGGATGGTTTGGGTCGTAATCCGCGAGGGGACGTTGTGCCGCTGCGGCTTCTGCGAAGCGTCCGCTTTCGGGGATGGGTGGTTCATAGACATATTGGCCAAAGATCCGTTTTGCTTCTTCGTACACTTCTCTGCTGTGCAACGATTTGGGGTTGTACATATTGACCAAAACCCCAAGTATTTTTAAATTTGGATTGGTTTGATCCCTAACCTGTCGAACAATCTCAATGAGCATTCCCATGCCTCGTAAAGCGAGGTACTCACACACCAAAGGGATAAGCACTTTGTCTGCAGCGGTTAGGGCGTTGATAGTAAGTACGCCTAAACTGGGACCGTTATCAATGAGAATAAGGTCATATTCATGCCGTAAAGGATAAAGCGATTCTTGGAGCAGGTATTCTCTCCCTATTTGTTGTGCAAGGTCAACATCTGACCGTACCAGATCTCTGTTGGCTGGCAGGGCGTCAAGCTTTGGGCGAATATCTCGCACCAGTACTTGTTCTGGGTCTAGTTCTTTTGCCAGAAGCAAATGATAAATGGATTTATTTAATCGGTTTGGCTGTAGTCCAAGCGAGGCTGTAAGCGCGGCTTGGGGGTCCAAGTCCACTAACAGGGTTCTATATCCCATTTCAGCTGCAATCGCCCCGACGTTGAAAACGGTTGTCGTCTTTCCCACGCCACCTTTCTGGTTTGCGACTGCAAGTATTTGCGCCTTCATGATGCACTATCCTTATTGAAAAAATGGGGGAACGGATAGAGGGGTATGTAAAACAAGTATACCATAATCAATGTGTATATGTCATCTTGGCCCACAACCACAAAATATCGATGGATTGACAAAACATTTTACCAAAAATCAAAAAAATTCCCAAAAAGGGGTTGTCAAAAAGCGAATTTTCTGCTACAATATGTTAAGTTTCACACATATCTCGCCCCGCTGTGTGTTTCACATGAAACACGCGGTTGTGTGAAACAAAAAATCCTTTGACCGAAGTCATCAGAGGCCCCATTGACTCAAAGAACGCGTCCGATCAAAATTATCGATTATGAAGGGAGTTCGTACCAGACGGATTTCTGGGAAGGGCAAGGCAGAGAGTTTGAAGACCTGACCGAACGAAATGCATTGCGTCGGTTGTTGCCCGCTGCCGGAAGCGTGCTCATAGAGGTCGGAGCTGGTTTTGGGCGACTAGCAGACCTATATGGTGTTTTTGATCGTGTTGTGCTCGTTGATTATTCGATGTCCTTGTTAGAGGAGGCTCGGCGCCGATTTGGCGGTGATTCGAAATATCATTTTGTGGCTGCAAATGTTTATCGGTTGCCTTTTGTTGATGATCTTGCTGATGTTGTTGTAATGATTCGCGTTGCGCATCACTTGGAGGCAGTTGATTTGGCTTTGGAGGAAATTCATCGGGTGTTGCAGGGAGGAAAGGTCCTGCTGATGGAGTATGCCAATAAACGCAACGCGAAAGCTGTGGTCCGGTTTCTTCTGCGTAAACAGTCCTGGAATCCTTTTGTTGAAGCGCCATATGAATTTGTGCCTCTCAATTTTGATTTTCACCCCGAGTGGATGAGGCGTCAAATAGAGGATGTCGGGTTTTTGGTGGAGAAGGAATTGGCTATCTCTCATTTTCGGCTGGCTGCTGTCAAGAAGCGTTTCTCTCCTTCGTTTTTGGCATGGATCGACAATGTGATTGCTGTGCCGGCTTCGTTTCTAAAATTGAGCCCAAGTGTTCTTACAAAAAATGTCGCGATGAAGCCAGTGCGGAAAGCAGACGGCTTTTATCAATGTCCTCGCTGTCAGAGCCGAACGCTTCATCGGGATGAACAGTCGTATATTTGTGCGAATTGTCATGAAGTGTGGATGGTTCGTAATGGCATTATTGATTTTCGTTATCCGCGTCCGGAAGGTTAGTTGTTGGTTCGTTTCACGTGAAACAGGAAGGTTAAGCGCCAAAACGAGCGAGATGGAGGCGCATGCTCGTGGAACGAATAAGGGGTGAATGCCGTCAATAGTTAGGCGTCTGGTATAGCGAAATGCGAAACCTTTATCATCTATAAATCATCTTACCAACACCATAACGGACATGTCGCTGCCTGTTATTTTCAGGAGGTAGTTTGTGCCCCAAAAAGAAAAGATTATGAAAGAGAGACTCGAAAAACAAGGAATTGAGGATCAGGTCGTCCGTGATTTGGAAAATCAGGATGCGCCTCTGTTAGCGTCTGATGAGACGCCTTTGGAATATTTGCTAAGGGCCGGCAAAGAGAATGGCTCGGTGACTTATGATGAGATTATGCAGGCCATTCCTGAGGTTGAATCAAACATGGAATTGCTCGAAGATATCTTCTTGACCCTCTTCGATCACGGTATCGAAGTGCGTGATATGAAAGAGGATGGTACCGATGTCGTTGAAGATATTATTGAATTAGAACTTGAAGAAGAGAAAGAGGAAATCGCCAAAAAAGAAGCTGCAAAAGCTGAGGCGGCAAATTTGAATCAAAATATTGACCTCAGCCAGATCGAGATGGATGACTCTATCAGTCTCTATTTGAAAGAGATTGGTCGTGTTCCCCTGCTCACTGCGGAAGAAGAGGTGGAGTTGGCCAAGCGTATGGAGCGCGGGCAGCTCGCTAAAGAGCGCTTGGAAGCAGGCGTGGAAGACCCCATTGAGCGTGAATACCTGCTTTGGGTGGTGCGGGATGGCGAGCGCGCTCAAGAACATCTCATAAAGGCCAATTCTCGGCTGGTGGTGAGCGTTGCTAAAAAGTATGTAGGACGCGGTGTGCCTTTTCTCGATCTTATCCAGGAAGGGAACATCGGGCTCATTCGCGCTGTGAATAAGTTTGATTACCGACGGGGCTACAAATTTAGCACCTATGCCACCTGGTGGATTCGCCAAGCTGTGACGCGTGCCATTGCAGACCAGGGCCGAACGATTCGCGTTCCGGTGCATATGTACGAGCAAATCAATCGTCTCACCCGGACTAGTCGTCAATTGGTACAAGAGTTGGGGCGCGAGCCCACTACCGAGGAGATTGCCGAGGCCCTAGGGGTTTCACCGAAGAAGGTGGAGCAGGTCATTCGCGTCAGTCAGCGCCCTCTCTCCCTGGAAATGCCCGTAGGTGAGGAGGAAGATAGTTATTTGGGGGATTTCATTCCCGATGAAGATGCCCAATCTCCCACCGACGAGGCCTCGCGTCAACTCTTACGCGAAGTTATTGATGAGATCTTTGCATCCCTTTCGCCTCGTGAGGTTCGTATTCTTCAGCTGCGTTTCGGCTTGGTGGATGGTTATAATTATACATTGGAAGAGGTCGGTCGAAAGTTTGGCGTTACAAGAGAGCGGATTCGTCAAATTGAAGCGCAGGCGCTTGGACGGCTCCGTCATCCCAGTCGAAGCCGCAAACTTCGCGATTACCTATCTTGACACATCGGGAGGCTATCTCATGAGTGTGACATCTGCGTTGATAAAATTTTTTGGTGGCGTCGCCCTGGGCGCAGTCGTCGGTGCGGGCGTTTACCTCGTCATATCCTCGGAAGACGAGGAAGGCGTTGTTCACGGCGTTAAAGAGGCTGTGAATCGGGCGCTGGAGGAGGGGCGACGCGCTGCAGAGCTGCGACGTCGGGAGCTAGAATTGGAGCTTGGCTTTCCTTTGGATAGCGAGAAAGTGAAGTGAGTGATTGTTTGAAAGAGCGTTGACAAAGCTCCGAACTGGTTCGGGGCTTTGTTTTTTCTTGCGTTTCATATTTTTAGGGAGGAAGGGTCAAGCCCATTTTATCAGGGCCATCTCAAAACGATTGTTGAGGTCCGGGTGAATGGGCAGCACTCGGATGCCGAAGCCAAATTTCCCATTCTCTTCAAAACATAATTGTCCAGTATATTGCAATGTTCCCCCAGCTTGGGCCCCTTCGAGTTCCATCGGAATAACATGAATGTTTTTTAGCTCGTCACCCTCCCCATCACGGACGCCCCAGACGATTTCAACCGCGACTTCCTCTGGTGAAATGGCGCCCAAAAATACTTGGGCCGAAAGTTGGATGCAGTCGCCCATCATTAAGCGATCTGTGCTTGGGGCTTCAGCGGAGATATGGACTTGTCCCCAACTGCGATAAATGTGCTCTTTCCAGGCCGCCAATGCTTTGGCTGCTGCAAAATCGTTGGCGATCAAGCGTTGACCCGCCTGCATGGCTGGCAAGTAAAGGTTATTCATGTAATCTTTTACCTGTCGACTCATTGAAAATCGCGGCGCATCGTGGCGTATCGATGCTTTCATTCTTTTTACCCATTCTCGCGGCACGCCTTCAATATCTCTGTTAAAAAAGGTGGGGATGATTTCCCTTTCAAGGGTGTTGTATAGGGATAGGGCATCGGCATCATCCTGAACACTCTCGTTTTTGTATTCTCGATCTTCCCCAATGACCCAACCATTTTCTCCTGTGTATCCCTCGACCCACCAGCCATCAAGCACAGAAAAATTGGGAATGGCGTTGAGGGCAGCCTTTTGCCCGCTGGTGCCGCTGGCTTCATTGGGCCTGCGTGGGTTGTTCAACCAGAGGTCAACGCTTTGCACCAAATGGCGAGCTATATTCATGTCGTAATTTTCAATAAAGATAATTTTCCCGCTGAACTCGGGCTCTTTTGATAGTTGATGCACTTGTTTGATGAGCGCCTTTCCAGGTTCATCGCGAGGGTGGGCTTTGCCAGAGAAAATGATTTGCACCGGGCGTTCGGGATCGTTCAAGATGCGTTTGATGCGCTCTATATCTCGGAAGATCAATGTCGCCCGTTTATAGGTGGCAAATCGTCGTGCAAAACCGATGGTTAGCGCGTCTGGGTTGAACAGCTTATAAGCAGCCTCCACCTCTGCTGGAGAATCGCCATATCGACGGCGCTGTTGGGCTACTCGATCTCGTAGAAAATCTAACGTTAAATGCCGCAACTTTTGGTGTTTCTTCCACAAGACCTCGTCTGGAATGTCTTCGATTTTATGCCAGGCATCGAGGAGATCGGGCTCCTCCCGCCAGTTTTCTGCACCCAAATATTCGTCATAAAGCTCTGCCAGCTCAGGTGAAAGCCAGGTGCCTGTATGAACCCCATTGGTGACATGCGTAATGGGGACTTCGTCTACCGGGAGCCCTGGCCATAACCCTGACCACATCTTTCGGGCCACATGTCCGTGTAACTTGCTGACTCCATTCGCATAGGCTGCAAAACGCAAGGCCAGAACGGTCATGCTAAACATTTCTCCCCAAGGCGTCTGCCAGCGCGCCAAATTCATGAAACCAATTCGGTCTAAACCCATCTGTCCCCAATAGGTGCGGAAGTATTTGTCAACTAAATCAAAAGCGAATGCGTCATTTCCGGCCGGAACAGGGGTGTGCGTGGTAAATACTGAGCTAGCCATGACGACCTGCTGGGCCTGGAAAAAGGTAAGATGTTGTTCTTGCACCAGTTCCCGCACTCGTTCCAGGCTGAGGAACGCGGAATGCCCTTCGTTCATGTGGAAGACAGCGGGGCGAATCCCCATGGCTCTTAGCGCCCTTACTCCGCCGATGCCCAACACGATTTCTTGAGCAATGCGGATTTCATGATCGCCACCGTAAAGCCGAGCTGCCAGTTCCCGGTCTGGTTCAGCATTCATTTCCACATCAGTATCTAATAGAAAGAGGGGGATGCGGCCGACCTGCACGCGCCAAACGCGTGCATAAACATTGCGTCCTGGCAATTCGACGCTTATCAGCACCTCTCGCCCCTCGTTATCTTTTGCGGCTGTAACGGGAGCATCTGAGAAATCCAGTCGTTCGTATATAGCTTCCTGCGTCCCATCCTCCGCAATGTGTTGCGTGAAGTAACCCTGTGGGTACAAGAAACCAACTCCAACGAACGGGAGTCCCAGATCGCTGGCCGACTTGCAATGGTCTCCGGAAAGTATGCCTAGGCCGCCTGAGTAAATGGGCAACGATTCGTGCAAGCCAAATTCTGCCGAAAAATAAGCGATGGTTTTATTCTGATGCTCTGGATAGGTGCGACTGAACCAGGTGCTCTCTGGGTTCATGTAAGCATCAAAAGCGTTGATTACATCGTCGAACAACTCCAGAAAATCGCTATCTCGCGCCAAAAGTTCAAGCCGTTTAGGCGACACCATGCGTAAGAGCCTGACGGGGTTGTGGTTCACTTCTTCCCAAAGCAAAGGATCGATGGATTCAAACAGCTTAAGCGCCCGTGGCGACCAGGACCACCATAAATTGTAAACCAGATCGTTCAGTCGGGATAATCGGTCTGGCAGGGAGGGAAAAACGGAAACAGAGCCTAGAAGTTTCAAGAGAACGCCTCAATAAATAATTCGGATGTTGGGTGAGAGATTGGGAGTAAAGATCGAAACGTGATGCGTGAATCATTGGGGATTATTCACGCATCACGTTTTATCAAATGACACACAAAAACTTTATGTCGTGTTTATTCTGGCAGGTCCAGAACCCCTGATGGCGGGGGACCTTCTCCTGCGAGGTAGGCTTCCAGTTCCTCCTTCGTCTTTTCGAACAATTCGATCAGGTCTTCATCCTCCCCCTTGAACTGCATGACGCCCTGGATGGAACAGGCCTCGCATCCGCGCATGAACTTATAGCTGCCGCTATAACACTTTAAGCAGTTATTGATGCGAATCATCATTAGAATGAACGCAAGGGCGTCTGGGTCGGTTTCAGGCAGTTGAGAAACCCTATCGACCAATTCGGTCCATTTTTCGCCGCGTAGGTGGCGTAGTTTTCTGGTAACAGTGAAGGGAAAGAGGATTTCGGCTTTTGGGTACATAGTTAAGAGGAGGGAAATTGAAGCCTGTTCAAGCAGAAGTTGCTTGCGGTAGGGCTGCGTAGACGTAAGATGTGCTGGAAGTTTGGGATGATCGGCGGCCGTTGGGGATAGGTTCAGGGAACAAGGTACGTTTCTTCTGGCTCGAGAACAATAACGCCAACTTCAGCTTCTTTGATCATTCGTTGTTGAAGCGCCTGAATATCGATTTCAATATAGGGCCAGGTGTTGTAATGAATGGGAAGCACGGTAACTGGTTTAATGAGTTGCGCCGCCTTGATGGCGTCATCCGGCCCCATGGTGAAGTTATCGCCTACGGGCAGGATGGCAAGATCAACATTTTCCTCGGCAAGGAACTTCATGTCGTAGGTCAGAGCCGTATCCCCGGCAAAATAAATGGTTTTGCCGTTGTTGAGCTTAAGCAGAAAGCCGCCTGGGTTGCCGCCATAAGACCCATCCGGTAGTGATGAACCATGATGCGCAATGGTCATTTTGCAATAGCCAAAGGGGAAGGTATTGCCTCCTCCGATATGGAGTGGATGGGTTTTTTCGACGCCATGATTGGCCAGCCAATTCACGATTTCGAAGTTGGAGATCACCAGGGCGCCTGTGCGTTTGGCAATGGCAACGGCGTCTCCGACATGATCTCCGTGTCCGTGAGAGACAAGGATGAAATCGGCGTCAACCTCGGATGGTTCAATTTTGGCCATTGGATTGCCCGTAAAGAATGGGTCTATGAGAATGTTATGTCCATCGCTTTCAATGCTCACGGTTGCATGGCCATGGAAGGTGACTTTGACAGGTTGGGCGCTCATGATGTACCTCCTGGTATCTTAGCACGTTGAGGAATTTCGATGGTTATATTATATACCAAAAAAGCCGCGCCCGCTCAGAGAGCGAAAGCCCGGCTTGATGGCGTCACAATGGACGAACAGTGCTTGAGGATGAGAGCAATGATAGGAGGTTTTGGCTGGGTGCTTCTGCCATTACTCGGTAGGCTTATCACCCTCATCTGATTTTTTCGGTCGCGCTTTGTTCGCTGCAGCTTTTTTGGCTCTGGCCTCGGCAGCCTTTTTGGAGCGAGCGCGTTTCCGCTCTTCTTTGATGCGTCTGGCTTCTTCTTCGGCTTCCCAAGCTTTGGGATAGAGGGCGGCATAGTAGCTTGTCGGAACGGAAAGTTGCTCAATGTCCAAAATCAAACCCGGATAACGATCGTATACGGCCAGCTCATAATCGTGATTCATCTTGATGGAATCAAACGGACAAAATTCTGCACAGAGGCCGCAGCTCATGCAGATGCTGGCGTCAATGTAGAATTCTTTGGGCTGAGGAATGGGTTTGCCCTCTTTGGTCTGATCGCGGACGATCCAAATGCATTGGGATGGGCACACTTTGCTGCAGATGCCGCAGGCGGTGCAGCGTTGCTTGCCGGTATCTTCCTCGTACACCAGCATGGGAATAAATCGGAAGGCTTCCGGCAATTGACGTTTTTCTTCGGGGTATTGAATGGTGAAAAGCCCTTTGATTTCGGGAGGTTGTTTTAAAACTTTACCCGCAGGCGTGTCTATCGCATTGATGTATCGGCTCGCCTGACCAATGTCATCAACGAAGGTGGTGATGGTGCGCTTGAGCGTGACGCCCAAGCCTCGAATGATGCCGGTTCCGAACATGGGAAAATTCCTGTTTGGATGGTTAGGTGTTTGGTTGCAAATCAGCAGCAAAGAGGAAAAGCAACAAAGCAAAGCGGCCCCACCAAAGTCGGGCAGGCGGAGGTCGCTGTTGTCGTTCGATTTAGCGATCGGTTTCGCCTAAAACGATGTCAATGGCGCCGAGGATGATAATGGCGTCAGCAACCTTGTAACCAATAGACATGTGTTCCAGTGAATTGAGGTTGATGAACGAGGGCGCCCGTACGTGATAGCGCCACGGGTTATCGCTGCCGTCGGAAACAATGTAAAAGCCCAATTCTCCTTTAGGGGCTTCAACCGCGGCATAGGCCTCTCCTGCAGGAACGCGGAAGGCGTATGCAGGCTTTTTGTTCATGATCGGGCCGTCTGGTAGTTGATCCAACGCTTGTTTCAGGATACGGATGGATTGGCGAACTTCTCCCAGCCGAACCAGGTACCGGGCATACACATCACAGCCATCATTGGTAACGATGTCCCAGTCGAATCGGTCGTAAATGCTGTAAGGGCGGGCTTTGCGGACATCGTAGGGCACGCCAGAGCCACGCAACATGGGGCCCGACATGCTTGTAGCGATGGCGTCTTCGGGTGAAAGGTAGCCTACGCCGATGGTTCGTTCTTTGATGATTTCGTTTTCCGTCAGATAACGATCAAACTCGTCGACCTTGGCAGGCAAACGATTGAACACCAGATCGCGAGCAGTTTTTAGCCAATCTTCATCGACATCCGCTTTGACGCCGCCGAAGCGCATGTAATTGCACATCATGCGACTGCCGGACACCGCCTCAAATAGATCCAAAATGAGTTCGCGTTCTTCAATGGCGTAAAGC
Source organism: Anaerolineae bacterium (assembly GCA_015485435.1). Classification (GTDB taxonomy): domain Bacteria; phylum Chloroflexota; class Anaerolineae; order J102; family J102; genus M2005. The sequence continues at coordinate 10,502 of WFTO01000038.1, forward strand.
GCGGGCGTAAAGAAGGCGCCTAGATCGTTGAGCAGGAACCCGATGGTCCATAAATGATTTTGGATACGGGTCAATTCCGCCATGATCACCCGCAGATATTCGGCCCGTTCCGGAGGTTTGGCTTTATCGCCTAATAGCTGTTCTACCGCCAACACATATCCGAAATTATTGGACATGCTTGACAGATAATCGAGCCGATCGGTGAAGGGGATGTTCATCAGCCAGGTGTTGCGTTCACCGATCTTTTCATGATTGCGATGCAAATAACCAACCTCAGGTTCCAAGCCAACAATGGTCTCACCATCCAGAGCCACGATCATACGGAAGACGCCGTGGGTGGAGGGGTGTTGGGGGCCCATATTCACCAC
>WFTO01000039.1 GCA_015485435.1 Anaerolineae bacterium
AGAAAATCCCTTTCGCCTCTTACCCAATTTGGATTGGTTGTTGCGACAGCCCGAATTGGCGCCCCTTCTTACGGAGTATGGGCGAAATTCGGTTCGCGATCAGGCTCGCTTGGTGTTGGATGAGATTCGCACAGCCATTCGCTCTGGCGAATCCCCTCCTGACGTGCCCGAGATCGTGCATTTTCTTGAAGCAAGATTGAGGCGAGAGCTTGCGCCCACGTTGACGCCGCTCATCAATGCTACGGGCGTTATCATTCATACCAACCTGGGTAGAGCGCTGCTCTCTGAGGCTGCCCAGCGGGCGATGATGTTGGCTGCGTCCAGCTACAGCAATTTGGAATACGATTTGCAAGCAGGACGTCGTGGGAGCCGGTACATCCATGCGGAGGCCATGCTCTGTCGTTTGAGCGGGGCGGAAGCTGCCCTGGTGGTTAACAATAACGCCGCGGCAGTGAACCTTGTTCTTCGCACGCTTGCTCAGGGCAAAGAGGTCATAATCTCTCGGGGCGAGCTTGTAGAGATTGGCGGAGGATTTCGTATTCCTGATATTTTGGCGCAGAGTGGCGCAACTTTGGTCGAAGTCGGCACCACCAATCGCACTCGACTCTCTGATTATGAGGCTGCGATCACCGATGATACGGGATTGTTATTAAAGGTGCATCAGTCGAATTATCGAGTCATCGGTTTTACTGAAGATGTGGCGATCAAAGCCTTGGTGGACATGGCTCAACGTCATCATCGAGCCATTCCCGTTGTTCATGATCTGGGAAGCGGCACATTTCTGGATACGCGCCCATTTGGGTTGGCTTATGAACCTACTGTTCAGGAAAGCCTGGCGGCGGGGGCAGATGTCGTCACGTTCAGTGGTGATAAACTGTTGGGCGGGCCGCAGGCGGGCATCATTTTGGGCAAAAAAGCAATCATTGATCGTCTCAAACGGCAGCCATTAACCCGAGCTTTCCGCGTGGATAAAATCACCCTGGCCGCGCTTCAAGCGACGCTTCAGGCTTATCTCAGAGGAACGGCTCTCGAAGAAATTCCTGTTTGGCGGATGATCAGCGCTCATCCCGAAACTCTCCGTGCGCGAGCGCAGTCATGGGCGAAGGAGCTAACATCTTTTGGTTTACATGTTGAACTGCTCTCGGGTCAAAGTGCAGTAGGCGGAGGTTCATTGCCTGGGCAATCGCTTCCCACCACCCTGTTGGCGCTATCTTCTCCCCATGCACATCAATTGCTGGCTTCCTTGCGTTCGGCGAGCCCTCCGGTAATCGCACGAGTGCAGAAAGATTTGGTGGTCTTCGATCCTCGAACAGTGTTGTCATCACAGGATCAAGCCCTGCTGGATGCAATCAAGAAAGTCGTCGAAACCAATGCCTGAGAGACGTGTTTATCGTATGGAGCAATCTTCCCTTCGGTCAGAATCCTCTTCGCAACACACGATGCAAACGTCTTCTCGTTGGGCGGTTTGGATTTTCTTCTGCTTTTTGATCGCTGTTAGCATCCTCTATGGGTTCACTCTGGACACAGGGTTGACGTTGGGCGATTTGGAGGGGGGCGATCTGATCACTCACCAATATGCACAGGTGCAGGCGCGCCCTTCCAATGCGCCCGGCTACCCCCTCTACACAATGGGAGGATGGCTTTGGTTTCATGGGTTGCGTCTGCTCTTTCCTGACGCCAATCCTGTTCCTTTATTATCGAGCTATTCCACCTTGTGGGCGATTTTGGCTCTTGCTTTGTTTTATTGGCTGGTTTATCAGGTGACGCAGGGAAACCTGATGTTCACAGTGGGATTTAGCGCGTTTTATGCAGTGACCTATTTTTTCTGGTATTATGCAGTAAGCACCGAGCAGTATGCTTCCGCGGTCTTACACACCCTCTTGATTGTGTATGCCACCTTGGCGTGGGATCGCCATCCAAAAGATGTCTGGTTATATATCCTTGCTTTCCTTTTTGGCGTAGGGCTGGCGCACATGGTCACGGTGTTGTTCATCGCACCGGGCGTGTTGATGTTTTTGTTGATGAAGGACCCGAGGCTAATAAAACGTGGCAGACTCATTGTCAAGGGGATTGTTCTTGCGATTCTGCCACTGCTGTCTTATGCTTATGTGTATATTCGTGGGGCGCAACATCCTGAATGGTGGGGGATCGGACAATGGTCTTCTTCGTGGGACTGGTTTTTGAGTTTTCTTTCTACACAGCAGGGCAGGGATGAGTTGACCTGGTCGTTGCTCCCCTGGAATCCCCAGCTTCCGCGATTAATCTTGCAAGAAATAACGCCCTTTTTTCTGATTGTGGGTGTCATTGGCTGGTGGTTATGGGGAAAACGTCACTTGGTTATGTTTGGTCTGACAGCGATGATCTATCTTATTTTTTGTTATATCGATCGCTTCGGGAACTGGTATCAGGTGATTATGCCCTTGTATCCCCTCTTTTTATTGGGGGCTGCGGTGAGTTTTCGTACGGTCTGGGAGCGTCAACCAAGAAGATATGTGCGCATTGCTCTGGTAGCCGTGCTTGTGATGCTTACTCTGACGAAGGCCATCGATGTCTATCCACGAGCGAATCAGCGCAATCAACCGAACGATACTGGCTTGAATCCAGGGTGGATGATTTTGCGTCAATCACCACCTTCTGGCGCTGCGATTGTCGGCGATGTCGGGGAGAAGCTTGCGCTTGATTATTTGACGGGCGTGTGGGGAATCCGTCGTGATTTGGAGATGATTCCTACTTCGGGAATTGCTGAAGCGCTGGCTGCAAATCAACCTGTTTTAGTCACGAAAAATGCAGCGAGTTATGCAGCCGGAGAAAGCGGATTGCCATTGCGTTATACGGCCTGGGGGCCGACGTTGCTATTGGCGGGCAATGCACAGATACCCCCTTTGTCCGTTGATGGGATGAATTTAGTGGGGGCGGATGTGGGAGATGGTCTTGAACTGGTTGGTTTTCAGGTCTTATCTGGCGGGCCTGCACCCTGGTGGGTGCGGTTGGCGTTGAGGGCGGACACCACGCCTAAACATGACTGGTCCATTAGCGCTCGCCTTCTTGCCGATGGACAACAGCTTGCCCAGGTAGATCACGTCGCTCCCGCATTGGGCTTTACGCCCACCTCCAGTCTTCGCCCCGGGGATGTGGTGTTCGATGCATTTGCTTTTGATGTTCCCCAGGGAGTCAAACCAGATTCCTTGCGTCTGATTTTTTATAGGCCGCTTGATGAAGGTGCTTTTGAAAACTTGGCGATGCTCGATTTTCCCATTGAAAGTGTAGTCATGTATCGGCCGAAAGGGCTGGAATGAAAATTGAACATTGTCGATCAAGTACACTGCTTCTATAAAAAAGGCGTTTGTCCAGGTTAATGGCTATCCAATTCAACTCTCCATTCTCGGGGGTTCGTTTGAGTTGTGGTGTGCGGACATCGTTATCTTTAGTTTCGATATCGATGGAGTGGGGCGGGGCGTTTAAA
>WFTO01000040.1 GCA_015485435.1 Anaerolineae bacterium
CTTGTGGCAGGCCCAGGCCGAAACCTTCAGCCACAAGGTCGTCCATGGCCACGGAGGCCGAGACTTGAATGGTGGTGGTCACCACGTCGGTGGGGGCTTGCACATCCAGCGGGTTGGGGTTGACGGTGAGCATGCCCACCTTTCCGTAGACGCTGACGTCATTGTATTCGCCGCTGGTGTAAGTTTGATGGAGGGCAATGAGATGCAACCCATCTTGTGCCGGCACCGACACCATTTCGCGCGGGCCGCCGGTGTTGGTGTACCAGAACCATTTGCCGCTACCCATGTAGGTGTTTACGCTACTACCTGGCAGCGTATCCAGAGTGTAAGGGCCATACACATCGGGCTCGCCTTTGTCTGGATCGTTGCTAAAGGTGTCTGGAGTGGGGCCCATGACCAGGGTGTCGATATCGACGTTGGGGTTATCCCAGCGGGTGTCGACGAAGAGCTGCGTGTTTTCGGGGACATCGGTGAGGTCGGTGAAGAAGAAGCGCCAGTCCCCAGATTCAGCACGCCATGACCAGTCGTTGTAGCCGAACATGCGACCATTGTCATATGGAGTGTTGGCGGGACGTCCGCCACCGAATTCGAAATTCGCACCGTTGGCGGCCACGTTGGCGACCACGGGAACGACCGCTCGCATGTTGGCGCCATCCACCATCAGGGCGGCATTGTAAAGGCCAATGCCCGCGTTTTCGGGAACGGACATAGTGGCGTTGAAGGTGGCCTCACCGCCTGCTGGCACGGTCAACGTGACCGGATCCAGGGAGACCCAGTCGAATGTCTGGGTGTCGTAGAAGGTGACTTTGATCTTCAAGTCGGTGGTGGGGATGGCTGGGGTCTTCGTCTTGTGGCGGAGGGAGATGAACAGGCCGTCGTGCATCCGATCAAATGGTTTGGTCATCCTCACTTCGGTGGTGGGGCCAGAGTTGTAGCCGTAGGCCACGCGAATGTGTTCGCCTGTGTCGATCTCATCCGCATTGACTACGCCATCGCCATTCAGGTCTTCCCAGAGATTGCCGTCACCATTCAGGTCTGTCCAGTCCTGGATGTGGACGCGCCAGCGATTTTCGTAGTTGTAATCTCCGTTGGGGTCGAACTGGTCAGCAGGGAATGCGATCTGCACCTGGATGAGATCCGTTCCCGGTGGGATGAGATCGGTCAGAGGGAAGAGGTAGTCGGGTTTGCGGAAGCTGCCATCTTCCAACGCCTGATCTTTTGTGGTGAAGGGGAAGCTATATTCACCGATCTTGACTAGGTGCTTGCTCTTGACTTTTACTTCGATGTCAGCGGTGGTGGGGTTATAGACGGTAAAGGTCTTGGTGCTGACATCGCCAGGATGCATGATGTTGGCGAAGGAGTGGTATTCCTTGCCGCGATAGTCGCCTGCGGTCCAGTTATCGGGCATGACGTAGTAACCGTGGTCTCCCGCGGCAATGGCGGCGGAAAGTCCGCCATTCACTGAGCCAGCACCTTGCACAAAGGTGTCGTAACGCTGGTTGGTCGCGCCGGACATCAGGATGGCGCGCGCCACATCCCAGGTAGGCCACGTGCCGTTGGCTTGCATGTAAGCATCATAGACCAGGGAGAGGATGCCAGCAGCCACTGGTGAGGAACGGCTGGTGCCACCCCAGGTGGTCCAGGCAGTCCAACCATCACCCCATTCATTCAGTGAAAGCGCGCCAGAACCGAACGCTCCGTTGGCGGTGACGCTGACGCCATTACTGCCATTGGCGGCGGGGCCGCGGTCCGAGAAGGGGATGACGTCGCCCCAGTTGATCTGGTCAGCTTCGAGAATGGTGTCGAACAGGCCGGTGCTGCCGAATTGTGTGGATGCGCCAACACCGATGCCCGTGGCGGGGGAAGGTCCGGTGATGGTACCGTAGCCGGGTGCGCCGTTGCCGGTGGAGAAGAGAACCGACAGGGATGGGTTCAGTTTGCGCACGATCTTGTCATAAAGCCGGCTTTCGTAATCCCAGGTGTCGTTGTCGCTGGTGGACAGGCCCCAGCTGTTGCTGATGATCTGGATGTCGTCACTGGTTCCGGGGATGCCATCATAGCCCAGCGCGGCGAAATAGAAGCTGGTGTCCCACAAAGAGTCGGGCGTGTTGTAGATGTTGCCATTGGCTGTCAGTTTGGCGTCGCGCCCGGGGCCTTGCACCATGCCGGTGAAGGGGCTGCCATTTCCTGCAGGCTTGTAGGGGGGAGCTCCACCATCAATGACGCCTTGTCCGGCCACGTTGGAGGCGCAGAGCTGACCATGATCGCCACCTGGTTCCGTGAAATCGTTAATCATCCACGCTACCAGACTGCCATTGGCTGGAGGTATGGCGAATTGGCCCCATAGCCAGTCGGAGGCGGGAATGGGGTTCGTGCCGTCGGCGATGAAGTACACCAGGCCGCCGGAGATGTCTGGATAACCATCCTGGCCCGGAGCGTTGGCTGCGGAGTCCCAAAAGTCGACATAAGTGATGGGATCATCCCTGGTGATGGGTTTGTCGTCGGTGAAATCAAAGTTGCCGTTCATGTCGACGTAGACGGTGTCATAGACGCCGGCTTCATGTTCATCGACGACCAGAATGGCGACATGTTCTTCATTTTCATAGCTTCCGTTCCAGTTGCCATTGACGGCATCGGCCAGGGTTTTATCGGGATGGAAGCCAATGTGATATTCACCGCTGACGCTGGTGGCTGGCAGGGTGTAGGTGTGAGCTTCGGTTGCGTTCAGAGGGGCATAGACGCAGTCGCCCAATGTGCAGGTAGCGCTGGTGTCTGAATAGTGAGTTGCGCCTCCGGCCACATAATTCGTGCCATAGACGTTGTCCAGAATGTACAGGTACATGGACCGGGCGTCAAACATTTCGGGCCAGCCGAAATAGGGAGAATCGGGGTCTGTAATGACAGCCCATGCGTCTTGGAGATCGGGATGAGCGAAGTCGATCCCCGAGTCATTGACCATCACCTTTACACCGTCGCCTGTATACCCATTTTGCCAGGCGGTGCGGGCGTTATGGCCAGGGCCAACATCCCACCAACCCTCAAGGCTGCTTGCCCGAAGCGCGCTTTGGGGCGCTGCATTGTTGGCGGCTGTGACGTCAGGATCGACGCGAATTGGCTCTGGAGGTTGAATGACCGGTTCATTGGGCCGAATGTAAACCACCCCGTCGAGAGAGGCGATTTTCATCAATAAGCTTGCCTTGGTTGCCCCAAGCACGAGCTGATTACCCAATGGATCGATAAAGGGGCGGGTCAGAGACCAATTCATGTACTGACTGATGTCCGTGCCGGCTTTGACAAGGACGCCGACTTCGATCTCATCTTCTGCCGCCAATGCGGAAAGGCCATTTTGTCCCTGACCTAATTTGTTCAGAAGAAATGGATGGATTTTGCTGGTCGCTGAATCCGTGCTGGTGGAGACTTTGGGGCCTGTGCCACCCGATTGGGCTGTTGCCATGCTCATGGGAAGCAATGCCATCAGCAATGCAAACATTAGCAACAGTGGGACAAGCCATTTAAAAGACAAGTGCTTTCTCATGGAATCATACTCCTGCAGGATTGGGAGAAGACGGAGATTTTTTAGCGACGACAGGTTTTGAAAACCGTGGGCTCTCTTTCCGATAGGCACCTCCTTGTTCAAAAATAGTGTTGGGATGGCGTATTTGATGACAGAAAAAAAATGCAAAAAGGACATGGCGCGACCGATGTCTTTTTGCGCGGGTATTGCTTACGCCTCCTTGTGCTCCCTGGTTGACGTAATGTCAAGGCCGTGGCTAATCCGTCGGCAGATCGATGGGCGGAACGGATGACGCTGTTCGAGTGCCATGGTTATGAACGGTTGCTCAATATGGTTGGTGGGCGGGAGTCAATGGAGGGCGAGCAATTGCGAGCAATTTCCATCAAGCCTGGCGAGACAGAAAAAATGATGAGCGCGTATGCGCTCGGACTAACACCGATAATTCCCAACGGGAAACGTGGTCTTCACGGACCTTTAAGGATGAAACGGCTCTGTTTATCCTTCTTTCACAATATAGCGATTTGCAGACTTTGTCAAGTTTTTATTTTAGGGCGGAAATTCGTGCTGTTTGTAAGGAAAAAGACGATTTTTTCTGCAGTTTTTCCATCGCCAAAGATGGGAGCGGGCGCGCCCTGAGGTGCGAATGTGCGCACATAAGAAAGCAGTTTGTCGGTATCCGCGCCCACCAATACATTCCAACCCGCTTCCACCGTCTCGACCCATTCGGTCTCATCTCTAAGGGTGATGCAGGGGGTGGCAAAGAAATAAGCTTCCTTTTGGATGCCACCCGAATCGGTCAAGATCAGCCGTGCATGCTGTTCCAGGGCCAACATATCCAGATATCCAACAGGTTCGATAATGATGACGTTATGTTTTCTGAAGACCTTTTCCTCCCAACCTAACGCGGCGATCTTCTTTTGGGTTCGAGGATGTATCGGGAAAATAATGGGCTCTTCGATCTGCAAGAAGACGTCGAGGATGGCCTTGAGCCGCACGGGATTGTCTGTATTGGCTGGTCGATGGATGGTGGCGAGAAGGAATTGCTTGGGGGTCAGTGCCAGACGTTCGAGGATGCGTGAATGGCGCTGGGCGCGTTGAGCAAACTGGATGACTGCATCATACATGACATCGCCAACAAGATGGACGCCTTGCTTGATGCCCTCGCGAGCGAGATTGTCTACAGCGGTTTGGGTAGGGCAAAAAAGCAGGTCTGAACAGTGGTCGGTGAGAACGCGATTGTGCTCTTCGGGCATGCGGCGATTGTAGGAACGTAGGCCCGCCTCCACGTGGGCGAGGGGGATGTGGAGCTTGACCGCGGCCAGCGCCGCGGCCAGGGTGGAGTTGGTGTCGCCATACACAAGCACCCAGTCAGGTCGCTCCGCCATCATGATGGCCTCCAGCTCCATCAACATCTTTGCTGTCTGTCGTCCATGCGGCCCTGAGCCTACGCCGAGATTCACGTCGGGCTGAGGGATGTCCAGCTCTGTAAAAAAGATGTCGGACATGTTGGCATGGTAGTGTTGTCCCGTATGCACCAAAAATTCGTCGATGCCCGCGTGGCGCAAGGCTTTGCTTACAGGAGCGGCTTTGATGAATTGAGGTCTGGCTCCGACCACCGTCAATAGTTTCATAATCGCTGAATCTGTATTGTTCTCTGAAACGCCTCAGGCTCCCATTGTGGTAGAGCCCGCGGCGGCGTTGTTGTGGGCGGTGGATGAAAGCAGTGATTCGATTTGGGCGATCTCGCGATCGATGCGTTCTTCCCAGGTTTGCAGCAAGTGGTCGGCGTCGCGAGCCGCTTGCCGTCCCAATCTCTCTCTGAGCGGATCGTTTTGCAAGAGGATGAGTAGAGCTTCTGCTATCTGCTCGGGGCGCTGAGGCGGAATGAGCAGTCCATTTTCTTGGTGTCGAACCACCTGGGAGGTGTGGCCATTGTCCAGGGCCAGGACGGGCAAGCCGCAGAGCATGGCTTCGAGCAGGCTGTTCGAGATGTTGCCATAATCGTAAAATGCAGTGAAAAGGTCCGCGGCGTGGAAATAGTCTGGCAACTGGCTGCGCGGCACAAAGCCATCGAATCGAACGGCATGCTGCACACCCAATCGTTGGCAGAGCGCCTCTAACTCTCCACGGGTGGGGCCATCTCCTAAAATGACCACGCGCGTTTCGGGGACCTGGGCCAGCACTTGAGGCAGGGCGTTGAGTAATCGCTCGGGATGTTTCCAGTTGACCAATTGCGACACCCAGAGCACCACTTTCGCATCCTGCGGTAGGCCCAGCTGTTGACGTAGCGCTCTCCGATCATGGGCGATCTGGAACAATGCCTTATCGATACCGTTGCGAAAGAGCCAAATCCGCTCTGCGGACACGCCCAAGTGTTGATGGATTTCCTCCGCAGCGATCGTGCCATCATCGGTCACAATGATCGCTTCTGCTGGAAGTTTGAAGGCGAGAAGTTCATCGAAGCGGGCGAGATACAGCTTGAGGGGGGAAGCTGTCCATTGCGTGATGGGGCTGCCCATGATGCGTGCGAAAAAGGGCAGATGATATGTACGCGCCACCCACCAGGCGGGTGGAATTCCCAGGTTATTGATGCCATATAGAAAACGGGGCGGATGCTCGCGGGCCACCTCTTTCGCTCGCTGCGCAGCGCCCCAAACGAAGCTGAGCCAGAATGCCCGAAAGGTCAGGTGACGTCGTATGGGATTTTGATCCTGGGAGATCTGTGTCAGAAAGGAGTGGAATGCGTCATAATCACCCGCTCCAGGCGCGAGCAAGGGATGGAAGTAATGCAGATGCAAGCCTTCCCAGGTCGTTTCGGACACCTGACGTTGGTTGGTGGCAGTGACGACATGCACCTCATACCCCGCGCGTTGTAGGCCTTCCAGGAAGGCGTACACGGTGCGCTTGCCGCGCCAGGGGCCGCCCTCCCAGATGAAGGGAGTGATAATCAGGGCGTTCTTGGTCATCTGGATACCTGGATTCCGGTTGGCGTTGGGCTGCAACCGCTGCGGGGGCGATTGCAGGGCTCAAAGCGCTTTGGCAATGGCGGCAGCCAGACGGGCATTGTTTTCCAATAGTGCCAAATTGGCGCGTAAGGCAGCTTCGCCTGTGTGTTCGGCAATGTAGGCCAACAGGAAGGGCGTGATGGCTTTGCCTTTGACGCCCGCTTCTTCCGCAGCCATCAACGCCTCTTGAATCGCTTTCTCTGCCATATCCTCCTCTAAGGCCATATCCTTGGGCACAGGCACGGTTACCAACATGCCCGTGCGCAACCCCAATCGCCGATGAGCTCGCCAAATGTCGGCAATCTCCTCGGGATCGTCGCAACGGATATCTACCGGTAACCCTGAACGACGGGTGTAAAAAGCGGGCATTTCATCTACACCATAACCAACAACGGGTACGCCCAGCGTTTCAAGCCGTTCGCGAGTGCGTGGCAGGTCGAGGATGGCTTTAGCCCCCGCGCATACCACCAACACAGGAATGGTGGCCAGCGCTGTCAAGTCTGCAGACTCGTCATAATCGTGACCGCGATGAACGCCGCCTAGGCCGCCGGTGGCGAACACCTGAATGCCAAAACGATGCGCCACCCACATGGTCGTGGCCACGGTGGTTGCGGCGTGGCGTTTTCTCGCGGCGACAATAGCGATGTCGCGCAATGATGCTTTGAGGACATCCTCACCACGCGCGAAATAAGCAATCTGTTCTGCAGAAAGTCCGGCGATCGGTTCACCCCGCCAGAAACCGCACGTGCGCGGTTCGGCCCCATGGTCGCGAATCACCTGTTCAAGGTGCAATGCAGTTTCAAAATTTTGAGGATAGGGCAAACCGTGGGCGATTACGGTGGATTCAAGAGCGACTGTCGGGTTTGACGTGGTGGATGAGGTCATGAGATGAGAAAAATAGAATAGGGTTGAATGTGGTGCGTCATCTTAAAGACGTTCTTTATTGTTTTGTTCGGAACAGGTCAACGGCGGGCTCGCTTGCGCGATACGAACGAAAATGGGAACATTGATGACACCGATGCTTCGCAACGCTGATGGCCGCAGATGATTTTCACAGATTTTTTCTTTACTTATCTGCGTTCTTCCGTTTCAATCTGCGTTATCTGCGTCCTCGAAATCTTATTGTCAAAGCAGTTATAGCACGACACCTGTAGGATCATTGCCCGCATCCAGCATGGCTTTGCGCACATTGACCGGAATCAACAGGAGTAGACCGACCACAAAGAAAACAATCACAGAAAGGATGGCAAGTCTGGAGCTGCCGGTGAATTGAACCGCCGCCGCGAAGAGGGCTGGGCCGATCCAAGAAGTGCCTCGTTCACTGATCTCATAAAACCCGAAAAATTCTGATTCATTCTTTCGTGGAATCAGTTGAGAGTAAAGTGATCGACTTAGCGCTTGAGAGCCGCCCATCACCAGGGCCACGAAGACGCCCAAAAGGAAGAGTTGCCAGATTTCATACAACAGTGCGTAGGCGTAGATGACAATACCCGCCCAGATGATCAAGGAAAGGATAATGGATTTTTTGGCGCCGATGCGTTCCGCCAGCTTACCAAAAATCAGCGCTCCAAAAAACGCCATAAATTGGATCATGAGGATGAGGATCATCAGGACATCTGCGCCCGCGCCGAGCTCTGTCGCAGCAAATAGGGTCGCCACCACAATGACTGTTTGAATGCCGTCATTGTAAATGAGATACGCGATGAGGTACTTTAATGTTTCGGGATAATCTCGATAAATGGTTTTGAGGGTGCGGGTGATCTGTTTCACGCCCTGTGTGAGGTAGTTTTCGCCTGGCGGCAGTTGTTTTAAAGGTGGGCGCTGGCGCAAGTAGCGAGCCGGAAATGCGGAAAAGAGCAACCACCAGGCGCCAGCCAGCGCCAGCCCGATGCGCACGGCCAACCCCTTGTCCTCCATCAGCGTGAACAGCCCCAGGGCGATGGCCAATGCAATGCCGCCCCCCAGGTAACCCATCGCCCAACCGAACGAGCTTACCCGATCTCTATCTTTTGGCTCGGCAATGTCGGGCAGAAAGGCGTTGTAAAGCACGATGGCCGCCCCAAATGTGAGATTGGCAATGACAAAGAGCAATCCTCCTAACACTACAGCCCCATTGGCGTCCAAGAATGGAAGATTGGCATCGACGAAGAACAGGAGCAAGGTTGCTGTGGCTCCCACAAAGGCAAAGGTCAACATCAGGCGTTTTTTCAAGGCGGAATAATCCGCGATGGCCCCCAACAATGGCAAAAAGAAGACCTGAAGAATGACCGAAAGAGACACCATGGTGGGGAAGAATGCATCGGGCTCGAAAAAGATGCCCAAAAAATGGACGCCTCCCACATCTTGAGCCAGACTAGAAAGATATGGCCCGAGCAACGTGGTTACGACAATGGTGCTAAACGCGGAATTGGCCCAGTCGTACATGGCCCAACTCCAAATTTCTCGCCGATTGGTGTCAACCGGCCGGTGGACAGCAACAGCATCACCCATGATGTGACTCCTGATAAGGAATGAGAGGCAAATCAAGCTAAGATGACTGCGAAAATCTTTAAGCAACTTCCAAAAATTACTATGATAGGGTCCTTATCATAGCACATTCTCTTCATTTTTTAGCTACTTGCTTTAGGCATATATCGAATTCAACCGACAAGCTCTTTAGTAGCTCAGTTTTTTGCAAATTATACTTTCTAGGCTAACATCATACCACGCGTGCCCGACCAACCTGACTCGAAGAACAAAGCCTTACATCACTTCCCAAATCGCCTTTCCTGGAGAAGACGCATGACCGATTATATTC
>WFTO01000041.1 GCA_015485435.1 Anaerolineae bacterium
GAATTATGGCTTCAAACCCGAACTTAGCCAAGAGGAAGCCGAGGCCTATGTCGACGCCTTCTTTGCTCCCGGGTTTTCAGACATTCCCGCCTTTTTTGTCGAAGATGCCCTCCAGACCGATGGCATAGCCAGGGGAGCATTAGGCGCCAGCCTGGCCCAGGGCCTGTACAAGGATGAATTGGTCCTAGTTGCAAATTTGACCACCCCCCTGGCGATTTTGCACGGCGAACAGGAACAGCTGGTCAACGGCGCTTACCTGAACGCGCTGGAGGCTCCGACCCTTTGGCGAGGCGCCCCGCAGACCATTCCCCACGCCGGGCATGCGCCACAATGGGAACAGCCTGACCGTTTCAACGCCCTTCTTGAAGCCTTTCTTCAAGAGACAGCAAACTAAATCGCAGCGGCCGGTGGATGCCCCCCGGCCGCTTGCCAAAACCTACCTGATTCACGCCTGCACCTGAGGTTTGGGGATGCTGGGAGCGTGGCCGCGCTTGTAGACCATGATCGTGCGTTTGAACGAGATGACCACCACCCCATCCTGATTATAGCCGATGGTCTTGACGGTAACGATCCCCCGATCGGGATAGGTCTTGGATTCACGTTTGCTGAGAACCTCGCTGCGCGCGTAAATCGTGTCTCCATGATAAACCGGCGCGGGCAAGCGCACTTCGTCCCAGCCCAAGTTAATGCCATTTTGCGAGATATCGGAAACAGTCAAGCCCGTCACCAGCGCCAAAGTAAACGTGGAATCCACCAACGGGCGTTTAAACTTCGTTTGAGCGGCGTAATGAAAATCGAAATGAATGGGGTTTGGGTTCACCGTCACCAGGGTAAACCAGATGTTGTCCGTCTCTGTGATGGTCCGTCCCAAGGGATGTTGATAGATGTCGCCGACCTCAAAATCCTCATAAAACCGGCCAGCCCAACCCGTTTTGAGTGTCATCATGCGCCTCCTAAGAGCATTGAATTGAGAGGATTGCCGTGACGCCGCTTCGTAAGGTCGCCGCGCCACAGGGCGAAACAAAGGATCGCAATCAATACGATTTGGGCAGCTTCAGCACATGCTGCCCGATGTAAGCCAGAATCAAATTCGTGGAGATGGGCGCGATCTGATAGAGTTTGGTCTCGCGAAATTTTCGTTCGATGTCGTATTCTCGCGCAAAACCAAAGCCGCCAAAGGTTTGCATGGCCACATTGGCCGCCTCCCAGGAGGCTTCTGCGGCCAGGTATTTGGCCATGTTCGCTTCGGGCCCGACCCGCTCTCCGCGATCGTACTTTTGTGCAGCATCGAAACGCATCAGATCCGCCGCTCGCAAGTTGATGTAGGCTTTGGCCAGGGGGAACTGCACGCCCTGGTGCGCGCCAATGGGAACGTCGAACACAGAACGCTCATTCGCGTAGGCGCTGGCCTTTTCGAGAAACCAGTAGCCGTCACCAATACATTCCGCAGCGATAAGGATGCGCTCAGCGTTCATGCCATGAAGTATGTACCGAAACCCCTGCCCCTCTTCGCCGATAAGGTTTTCAGCGGGCACCTTGAGGTCATCAAAATAGACTTCGGTGGTGTGATGATTGATCATGGTTGGGATGGGTTTGACGGTCATACCATGTCCAATTGCTTCCCGCATATCGACAATAAAGACCGACAGCCCCTCCGTTCGTTTTTGGACCTGCGATTTTGGCGTAGTGCGGGCCAAAAGGATCATCAAATCGGAGTGTTGGGCTCGCGAAGTCCATATCTTCTGCCCATTGATGATGTAATAATCCCCTTGACGCACAGCCGTTGTACGGATATTGAGCGTATTGCTCCCTGCGTTGGGTTCAGTCACGCCAAAAGCCTGTAAACGAAGTTGGCCATTGGCAATCTTGGGAAGATAACGTCGTTTTTGTTCCTCTGAGCCATGCCGTAAAATGATCCCCATGGTATACATTTGTGCATGCCCAACCGCAGCATTGCCCCCCGCCCGATTCACCTCCTCTAAAATCACAGACGCCTCAGTAATCCCTACGCCGCCGCCACCATATTCCTCGGGGATCAATGCGGCAAGATAGCCCGCTTCGGTCATGGCTTTCATAAACGCTTCAGGATACGCGCCATGCTCATCGAGTTCGCGCCAATATTCGGCAGGAAATCGGGCCATAAGCTGGCGTACTCCCTGACGAAGCGCCTCCAACAAAGATTCCTTGGGTGAAGATGTGGCAAGTTGGTACATGGAAAGACTCCTTGACCAGCACCGGTCGAGAGAAAAACCAATGATGACAACCTTATTCCAAAACATGAGTATAGCATGACCCCGAAGAATCTTTATAAACCAAAGCTATTCCAAACCACCTAAAACTTTCGACCTTCCCCGATTTCTGTGTTACAATGCTTTGTCAAAACGTTGTCAATTCCGCGTCGGATGTCGGGCGGTTCACATCAATAGGACTTTGGAATCAAGGTGGATGACCAACATGTCATCACTGGGATTCTGTGATGTCCGGCGCGCGTCCATCCTGATCATCAAAAAACCAAATCTCAAACAATTTCATTCGCGAAGGCACTCATGTCTGATCTCAAGATTTCCCAACAAATCCTAGAAGACACCAATGAACTTTTGCTGACGGTTGAAGTCCCGTCGGAACGCGTCGAAGCAGAACTGCGAAAATATGCCAAAAAGATCGGAAAGAATTTGCGCATTCCTGGCTTCCGTCCAGGCAAAGCCCCGGTCAATTTGATCATCGCTCGCCTGGGGCGCGACTATGTATTACAACAACTGGCCGAAGAATTGGCCGACGAGGTCTTTTCCCAGGCCATCGAAACCGTAGACACCGAACAGATCCTGCCCGGCGCTTACCTGCGCAATCTTCAGCTAGACCCTCTGACCTACGAATTTGTCGTGCCACGCGTCCCCGAAGTCGACCCTGGGGACTATCGCAGCATACGCGTGCCCCTCGAATCCGTCGACGAAGCCGAAGTATTGAAGCTCGTGGACCAGGAGCTGCAACACTTGCGAGAGCATCATAAAGTCTGGCAGCCCGTCGAGGACCGCCCCATCCAGTATGGGGACTTGGTCACCATGAGCATCAAGATGACGGTGGAGGGGCAAACCGAGATCGATCAAGATGAGTGGGAGTTCATACCCAGTGAGGATGACCCCACGCTGTCGCCCGAATTTGACGCGGCCATTGTAGGAATGACATTGGGCGAGAAGAAAACCTTCTCCATTGACTTCCCCGAAGATGAAGATTCGCCGTGGGCCGGCAAGACCGCGGATTTCGAAGTCGAGATCAAAGGCATCAAGGCGGAAGTATTGCCAGAGCTTACTGATGAGCTCGTTGCAGAAAACACCGAATATGAATCCGTAGAGGCGTTTAAGCAGGCCATCGAGGAGGGGGCTCGCGCCCATCTGCAATCGGAAGCGGACAAGGCATTCCAGGCAGCACTGTTGGAAAAATTGAAAGAAGGAGCCAACATCCGCTATTCGCCCGTCACCCTGGCTGATGAAGTAAACGCGCTGGACCGTGAACGAGAAGACATTTACAAATCATATGGCTTCGAGTCCACCGAAGAGTTGC
>WFTO01000042.1 GCA_015485435.1 Anaerolineae bacterium
ATCGATGAGCTGCTGGGCAAGCGGGCCTGGTTCATGATGCTTCCACTGCCCTTCCTGGAGGTGGAAAGCTCTTGGATGCGGCCTGTGGCCTATCGTCCCCCTGAAGGCATGGATGAAGATGAGTTCTTTGACTTGATGGACAGCGCCGAGGTGTTGGACTTCACCCTGCCCTTCAGCGTGCAGACGCCCCAATGGGCCAACTACGAGCCCCTGGTGGTCAAATACGTCAAGCGCGTGGGCGGACAGGCCTTCGGCAAAGGCCGCAACACCTCCATCTGCACCGCCAGCTTCCACCTGGCCACCCATATGGATGGCGAGATCCACTTCTGGTCTCGAGGTCGCACTATCGGTCAGGTGCCGCTAGATTACTGGATGGGCCCGGGCGCCATCGCAGACATCTCCCATTTGGTCACCGATCTGGATGTGTACACGCCCGAAATGATCGAGAGCGTGGTCGAGGTGCGCGAGGGCGACATTCTGCTCATCAAGACCGGGTTCCACAAATACGGCTGGAACAGCCCAGACTCCGACGAATTCCGCTATATGGTGCGGCATCCCGGTCCCTCACCCGACTTCTCTGACTGGGCCATCGAGAAAAAGATCAAGTGGCTGGGCATCGATGCGGTGAGCCAGGACCACCCCATGAACACCATCCAACGCATCTGGCATCCCAAAACCTTCGAGGAGGCCAACGCCAAGCTCAAGGCCAAATTCGGCAAGGATTGGGATGAGATGTTCCCCCTGGACAAATACTACCAGGACACCCACCTCAACCTCTTCCCCAAGGGTATTGTCCACGCGGAGAACCTGGGCAAAGATATCACCCACACACCCAGTGGCCGTTACTACATTGCGGTTTACCTGCCCAAAGGCATGGAGACAGCCTCCATGTGGGGACGGTTTATTGCCATCAAGGAAGCCGATTGAGGCTGCTGGCGTTTTGATTGCTTGAGGATTTCTCATTTCGACGTCAACCGTCAAGCGTAAAACGTCAAACGTCATGGCGGAGACCACATTTGTCCCACCCATGACGTTTGACGCATGACGTTTGACGACATTGCAAGAGAACTACTTCTACAAGGAACCCAACACTATCTCATATTGAGGTTTCCGCCTATGAAACCACCACCTTTTGACTACTACGCACCAACGACGCTGGATGAAGCCCTGGCCTTGATGTCACAACACGGCTACGGCGCCAAAGCGTTGGCCGGGGGGCAGAGCCTGGTACCCACCATGAACTTCCGCCTGGCCGCGCCCAGCGTGCTCATCGATCTCAATCGCATCCCCGATCTTGGGTACATTCGCACAGCCAGCGACGGTGGCCTGCTTATCGGCGCCATGACCCGGCACGTGCAGGTTGAAAAGAGCCCCAAGGTCCTCGATAAACTCCCCTTATTACATGCCACCATGCCCAATATTGCGCATCCACAAATCCGCTATCGCGGCACCTTCGGCGGCAGCATCGCCCACGCCGACCCGGCAGCGGAATTGCCAGCTTTGTTGCGAGCCCTGGGTGGCAAAGTCAAGGCCCAAAGCACGCGCGGCAGCCGATGGATAGAGGCTGACGACTTCTTTATGGGCTTTTTCTCCACGGCGCTGGCTGAAGACGAACTGATTACCGAAATTCATCTGCCAGCACTTCCCCCACGAAGCGGTTGGGCCATCGAGGAGATGTCGCGACGTCATGGCGACTTCGCCCTGGTTGGCGTATTCGCCGTGCTCACCCTTGACGCCAATGGACGCTGTGAATCCTCGCGCATTGCGCTGTTTGGCGTGGGAGATGGCCCTGTGCTCGCTGAAACCGCCATGGGTGTCCTCCGTGGCGAACGACTCACCGACGAAGCGATTCGCGCCGCTGCAGAGGCGGCCGCACAAAAAGATGTAGACCCGCCCAGCGACGTGCACGCGACCGCCGCATATCGTCGCCATCTTGTGCAGGTATTGACCAAACGCACGTTGACGCAAGCCATTGCACGAGCCACGGGCCAGGAGGTGACAGCATGAGCCAGCGAATCCCCATCAAAGTACGCGTCAATGGTGTGGTCTACGAACGCGAAGTGGAGCCGCGCCTTCTGCTCAGCGATTTCATTCGCCATGACCTGGGGTTGACCGGCACCCATGTCGGCTGCGAGCATGGCGTCTGTGGCGCTTGCACCATACTTTTCGACGGTCAACCCATTCGCTCCTGCCTCCTCTTTGCCGTGCAGGCCGATGGGCACAACATTCTAACCGTGGAAGGCCTGGCGCCAGATCCCGATCATCTCCATCCCATCCAGGAAGCGTTCCACGACGCACACGCCCTGCAGTGTGGATTCTGCACGCCCGGGTTTGTCATGTCGCTCAAGCCATTCCTCGAGGAAAACCCCGATCCCACCGACGAGGAGATCCGCGAGGCCATCTCGGGCAACCTTTGCCGCTGCACCGGATATGACCACATCGTCACGGCCGTGCATCTGGCAGCTGACAAAATGAAGGAGGCGTCATCATGAGCACCCGATACATCGGAAAACGCATGAAACGCAATGAGGACCCCAAACTCCTCACAGGCCGGGCCCTCTTCACCGATGACGTCCACCTGCCCGGCATGCTGC
>WFTO01000043.1 GCA_015485435.1 Anaerolineae bacterium
GCGCGGCGTTTGTTCATGGAACGCCGGGTCATTTCTGCGGCTGCGCCGCCTAAGGCAGGTCCCAAAAAAAAGGCGGCCAACAATCCAAAAAAGCCGAACCCGCCTAGCAATAGCGCCAGAAGATAGGTGGCGCCACCGATCAATACACCGGCGATAAACGCGGCGAGGCTGCCTTTGATGACATCGCCGGTGGTGGCGTCGTAGAACTTGTCTTGAAGCTCTCGCACACATTCCTTGCAACGAAAGCCCACTGGGGTGCGCACAGCGCAGTCGATACAAATGGGCTTGCCGCATTTGTTACACCGCAGTTGTGTTTCTCGGTTGGGATGGTAGTAACAATGGAGGGTTTCAAATGCTGGCTCTTCCTGAGTGGCGTTTTTTTCGACGCCGGCAAAGGATCGTAGCAGTTTGCGGGCATCTTCATTGTATGGGTTGATTTCAAGTATCCGCCGCAGGTAAGCGTTTTTTTCTTCATCATCCTCGAGCAGGGATGCCAGTTCCATCAGAACCGATTCGTTGTCTGGTTGATATTTGAGGACTTCCTTGTACATGGTGATCGCTGCGGTGCGATCACCGGACGCGGCTGCAACGCTGGCTTGTTTGGCAAGGTTGATGAGTTCAAGTTCATCCATGGGTTAAATTGTCCACTGTAAGCGTTCCATCAGCGATTGATGGAAGTAATCACGGGGGCCAAAACGAATGAAATGGGCTTCGTTGGGGCTGCTGGCGACGATCACGCGATCGCCGTCCTGGAGTTCGACATAGGATTGGCCATCGGTGGTGAGAATGGCTTTATGGTCGGTGCGCACTCGCATGGCGATGACGGCGTCAGCGTTGAGGATAAGGGGGCGGGCGAGACTGAGGTGAGGGGCGATGGGGACTATGGTGAGGTTGTGGAGTTCAGGCGAAAGAATGGGGCCCCCTGCAGCCAGGGCGTAGGCGGTGGAGCCGGTGGGCGTGCTGACGATGACGCCGTCCGCCACATAGGTGGTGAGATAAAGCCCGTTCACTTCGGTGGTGACTCGAACAACTCGAGCGACGCCGCCGCGACTGACGACCACTTCGTTCAGGGCGTCGAGATCACCATAAACTTGCTCACCATCACGACGAACCTCCACCCGCAACATCAAGCGATGCTCAACCCAAAAGTTGTGGCTGAGAAGGCGCTTCATGGCCGGACGCCATTGATCGGGGTTGACCTCGGACAAAAATCCAAGCCTTCCTAGATTAATGCCCAGAATGGGCAAGGCATAGGGCGCGGCCAGGCGAGCGGTGCGAAGTAGGGTGCCATCTCCGCCAAGGGCTACGAGAATATCCAGTTCGGTGAGAGGGACATCGTGCGCTTCCAGACCCCAGCTGGAGCCGATCCAGGTTTTTGCGCCTTGCTCCTGCAACCATTCGACGATTTCGCCGCCCAGGGTCTCGGAGACGGGAATTTTGGGGTGTGTAAGAACGCCTATAAACATGGCATAGTGTCGTTGAAAGAGCGCTCCTCGGCGTCTTAAAGGAGGAGCGCACGTGAACGCTAATCTAGCTTTTGGTGGGCTAGATCAGCGAATTGGGTGTAGTTTTTGTCGAAGAAGAGTTCGATGGTAGAGGTGGGGCCATGGCGATGTTTAGCGACGATAAGGTAGGCCAGCCCTTGATCGTGGCTTTGCTCCTCGTTTTTGGCTTCGCGATAGATAAAGAGCACCACATCGGCATCCTGTTCGATGCTGCCGCTTTCACGCAAATCGCTCAATTGAGGGCGTTTGTCGGCGCGATTTTCGACCTGGCGGCTGAGCTGAGAGAGGGCAATGAGGGGGACTTTCAGTTCTCTGGCCAGTTGTTTCATGGTTCTGGAGATGTAGCTGATCTCCTGCACGCGGTTTTCGGATCGTTTTCCGCTATGCATCAACTGCATGTAGTCGACGATGAGCAGGTCCATGCCATGTTCGGCGTAGAGCCTGCGCGCTTTGGTGCGAAGTTCGAATGGGGTCAAGGCAGCGGTGTCGTCGATGTAGATGCGGCAGCTCTGCAAGATGGCCGCAGCCTGCATCAGGCGCGCCCAGGCGTCTTCGCCGTAGACCTTTCCCTGGCGCAGATCGTGAGAGTTGATCCGTGCTTCTTGCGAGAGGAGTCGTTGCACCAGCTGTTCTCGGCTCATTTCCAGGCTGAAGATGGCGACGCGCATTTTGTGGACTTTAGCGGCATGCAGGGCCACATTCAAGGCGAAGCTGGTCTTACCCATGCCCGGTCTGGCCGCCAAAATGATGAGGTCCGATTTCTGAAAACCACCCAATAGCTTATCCAGGTCTCTGAAGCCAGAGGGCACGCCCAGGACATCGTCGCCGCGGTCGGCCAAGCGACGGATGTCTTCGATTACATTGGGAACCACGTCGGTGATGGGAACAAGGTCCTGTTCAAGGCGTCGTTCCGCAATGGCGAAGATCAATTTTTCCGCCTCATTGACAACCTCGCCCACATCTTCGGCGTCATCATAGGCTTTGCGAGCGATGGAAGCTGCCGCCGCGATCAACTGTCGCAGGGTGGATTTTTCCTGGACAATCTGAGCGTATTGGTAGGCGTTGATGGCGGTGGGAACAGCGTTGACCAACGAGGCAATGTAACTCCGACCCCCGACATCCTCCAATTTGTCCCGGCGCTCCAGCTCTTCGACAACGGTCACGAAATCGATAGGCGCGCCTTGATCGAAGAGTTGGCGGATGACGTCGTAGATCTCCCCATGTCGCGAAAGATAGAAATCCCCAGGCTCGACCAGATTGGCCACATGGGTCATGACATCAGGATCAATGAGCAGCGATCCTAACAGAGCTTCTTCGGCTTCGATGTTTTTGGGAACGTCTTTATCGGGGCCAATGCTCATGGGGGATTGCCTTCGGCGCAAAGTAGGACGAAAGGGTTCGTATGTGGGGAAGGGATAACGATAGGGGTGATGAAAAATAGACGCCTGAAAATCAGACGTCTCGAGTGGGGACAGGGCATATGGATGCGGGCGGCGTCATTGGCTAAGATGTGCTGGCGCTGGGGGCTATGAATCATTTCCCAGGTCATCGAGATCCAGTCCTTCGATGAAGTCCGCGAACGCACCCAAATCGTCTTCATCCACTTCCTCTTCGGTTGATGGTTCCGCGTTGGTGGAGGTGTCGATGAGGATGTTGGGGGTAAGTCCCTCATCGGGGATGCGCCCGGCTTCCTCCATGACTTCTTCGGCGACATAAATTGGGACTTCTGCACGTACAGCCAGGGCCAAAGCGTCGCTAGGCCTGGAATCGATGCGGACTTCTTCTTCGTCTAACTCCAGGACGATTTCTGCATAGAAGATATCGTTCTTCAATTCGGTGACGATAACATATTCCACTTCCGCGCCCAGAGTCCTGATGGTATTGTAAAGTAAATCGTGCGTGAGTGGACGATCTACATGGATGCCTTGTAGTCTGAGGGTGATGGCGTCCGCCTCGGGCGCGCCAATCCAAATAGGAAGATAGCGCTGCGAACCGACCTCTCGCAACACAACGACCCGACTTTGCGTCATCAAGCTGATCCGGACACTATCAATATTGACTTTAATCATCTTTCCTCTCCTTACTGAGAAGGGTTGCAAATGAATTATATGCTTGCCTCGACGCATCCGTCAAGCAGACTAAGGCGATGGGGGGTGAGCAATATGACGTTTCTGGCGTTTGCTGTGCGGCATGACTTGGCCTATACTTGTAACGATTGGTGTGAAACCTGAATCTCAACGAATAGATTCTCTGGACGCATCATTCTTACTTATCTTGGAGGTTTCATTATGTCCAAGCTGCAAATTGGCGACTTGGCTCCTGATTTTAAGGCGACGACCGATGAAGGCAAACAGGTTCGGCTTTCTGATTTTCGTGGCAAGAAAGTGATCTTGTATTTTTATCCCAAAGATAATACGAGTGGATGCACCAAGCAGGCTGTGGGATTCCGCGATCATTATGATGAAATTGTGGCGAATAACGCAGTGGTGTTGGGCGTGAGTCCCGATAGTGTGGAAAGTCACGTGAAATTTAAGACAAAATACGATCTACCATTTCATTTATTGGTGGATCCGGACCACAAGATCGCGGAATTGTATGGCGTTTGGGGCGAGAAAAAGATGTATGGGCGCACATATTACGGCATCAAACGCAGCCATTTTGTCATCGATGAAGAGGGCAAGCTTATTGACGTCCGTTACAATGTTCGCCCGGCGAAAAGCGTTGAGTATGCACTGAAGGCTATTCAATCTCATTGACCTTGCAATGAGCCCCTCCGCGACCTGCTGCAGGGTTGGCGGCCGAACGCCAAAGGGCGTGATAGCCTTCCCAACGATGTTAGCAACATTGGAAATTCATTCGTGAAAGAATTCGACGCAGCTTTGCTTTCGTTACAAAGACGTTGGGGCATGGCGGTGTTTTTGTACGCCTCGGGCTTGGCCGGGTTGGGGCTGTGTTTGCGTCTGTTTCTTCCCTTGACGCAGGCGTTGTTGTGGCTTGGTATGAGTGCTCTGGTGGGATTTTACATTCTGAGCTATCTTTATACGTGGCTTCCCGAGAACCGTCGCCCCGATGAGTTGCATTTGCTCCCAACTTTCGGCCCAGGCACGGCGCTTTCTTTGCTTGGTGGGTGGTTATTGGCGGCGTTAGGCGGATTTATCCTCATCTCTCGACCCGAGGGGCCCATCGCCTGGCTGCCAGCCATGCTTTTTGGGGCTTCACTGCTGGCTGATCTGTTCGATGGTTATTGGGCGCGTCGCCGTCATCATGTCACTGTGTTGGGGAAAGAGCTAGACATGACATTGGATGGGTTGGGGGTTTTGTTGGCCACGGTACTGGTGGTGAGGTGGGGGCAGTGGCCGTTCTGGTTTGTGATTGTGGGCCTGGCCCGATATCTGTTTATTTGGGGATTGCAATGGCGAGAACGCAAGGATTTACCCATCCAGGAGCTGAAGGATAGCGAAATACGTAGATTACTGGCGGGCATGCAGCGGGGATTTCTTTTTGTGGCCATGTGGCCTATCGTGCCAGCCTGGCTGTCGACTGCCACGGGGCTGGCGTTTGTGTTGCCATTCTTGGTGAATTTCACCTATGATTGGTTGGTGGCTAGCACGGTCATTGATGATAACGATCCGGAGTTCAGAAAGGCTTTGCATGCATTGCAATCGTTGATGTATGGCCCGGTGAGTTTGGGGCTGCGGGTGTTGACGAGTTTCTTGGTGGCACTGTTGCTTTGGCAGGTATGGGCGCAACTGGATGTGTTTTCTCTTGCATTGCAGGGAATGTGGGGTGCACCCCCGTGGGTGGCGTCCCTGGTCGTAGGCATGGGGTTGGTTTTCTCCGCCTGCCTGCTGCTGGGCATCGCTCCAAGATTGGCGGCCATCCTCCTCTACGCGCCGGTAGCGCTAATTCTGGCGGCCGACATGAGCTTTTGGCTGGGACTCGCAGCATTTTATGGGCTGACCGCGGTGATTCTGCTGGGGCCGGGGCCTTGGGCGCTCTGGCAGCCAGAAGTCCGGGTCTTCACACGTCGTTTAGGGAGCTGACATGTCGCGTGGTCGCTGGATGACCGTAGTGGTCTGGGGCGTTGGGCTGATCTTGTTGGCCTGGGCTCTGCGGCAGGTGAACTGGACGCAGCTTTGGGATATCCTGCGGGGACTGTCCCTTCCTAAAATAGCGCTTCTTACGGCCTTGAACGCCTTGATTTTGCTGGCGCTGACCGCCCGTTGGCGGGCATTCGTGAGTACACAACCCCAAAAGATAGCTTTTGCGACTTTATTTCAAGCGCGATTGGCTGCGTTCTCATTGAGCTATTTTACACCCGGTCCACAATTTGGCGGGGAGCCGTTGCAAGTGCTCGCCTTAAAACAGCGTCAAGTGCCGTTATCCGTCGCAACGGCCACCGTTGCCCTGGATAAACTTGTCGAACTGTTGACCAATTTTACGGTGTTGGCTTTGGGCGTCGTCGCGTTATGGTGGGTGGGGCTTGGCGAAGCCAGCGCCCGTGTGTGGGCTTCGATGTTGGCGGTGGGGCTCTTGGTTTGGCCAGTGGGATATCTGGGCTTGCTCTGGTTGGGGCGACATCCCCTGGCTGCCATCTTCCAGTGGTTGGCTGCGCACCGTCGTGAAGGACGGCTTCGTCGAGGGCTGGAGCTGCTGGCGGAAAGCGAGCGTCTGGCAGGACAGCTGGCCCGAGAACGCCCTGCCGTGGTGACGATGGCGCTGTTGTGGGCCGGCCTGGCGTGGGCCTTGATGCTGCTCGAATTTGGTCTCAGCGCTCATTTTCTGGGCGCAGCGCTTTCGCCTGCGGAGACGCTTGCCGCTTTGGCCGCGGCAAGATTGGCTTTTCTGCTGCCGATGCCTGGCGGATTAGGCGCTCTGGCATCCTCCCAGCTGATTGTCTTCACGACGATGGGCTACGACCCGAACGCTGCCCTGGCGCTTGTGATCTACATCCGTGCTCGCGATGTGATCATTGGTTTGATTGGCGCCCTCTCTGCCGGTCGCATGTGGCATACGTGATGGGGAATGTTGAACCTCGCCAGAACGTATGGGTCATTTCCGGCCTAGGTAATCCAACTGGTGGGCAATATACACCAATGTGCCCGCGTCGATTTGGGCATGTCGCTCCTGCGTCCAGGCAACGACCTGATCCCGGTCCAGCTGTGGGTGGTCGACCAGCTCCTGAAAGACCGTATGAACGATGAAGTGGAGGAAATAGGCCTCGTCTTCAGGATAACCATCTTTCTGTGGAATGACAACCCAGTCCGAAGCGCCCGCCGCCATCACATCGACGCCTGCTGCGTTCAAATGTGCAAACAAGTGCCTGCCCGCTCGACTATCGCCCGATAAGCGCCCCTCGATCAAGCGTTGGTCCATAGATTGATGATATAACGCAATCAGTTTCGTTTCGAACGATGGCTCGGCGACCGGTTCAAAGATTGTGACGCCATCGAAGTTCAGCGTCAGGTAGCAAAATCCACCCTGTTTTAGCGTAGCCAACAGTTGCGGCAACACAGCAGCTATGTCGACAAGGTCGAGAAAAGCATGGGCGATGAGCAGGTCCCAAGCCCCTTGCTGTTCTGGTCGCCGAACAAAAGACAGGGCATCCTCTTGGATGAGGCTGATGGTCATTTGTTGTGTGGAGGTGCGCAGTACGAACCCGTTGGCCGTGCGAAGCACACTTCCTCCCCGGCCGCGGGCCCATTCCTGTAGTTGCGCTTGGGCATGATCGATGTTTTCGGAGGAGAGATCTACGCCGGTATAGAGGATGTGGGGGTGGAGCCGCCACCGCCAGAGTCGCTGGGCCATGGTTCCGATGCCTGCACCGACGTCTAGAACGCGCAGGGGGCGTTCTCGCCAGGGATGCAAAGCCCGGAAGAGCGAGTTCCAAACATCCTTATTCAGCGACCGGTCATCCACACTGACCTTCGCAGCAAGATAGCGTTGAAAATCTGAGAAATCGTGGGTGTTCATTCGTTAAAATCGACTCGTGTCATGGATGTGTGCAAGCGCAATCCTAGGCGAGCTGTGCTTGCAAAAATGTGCGGATGCGCGCCCCTGTGTCCGACCAAGTGGGGTGATTCATCCAGGCCCGTCGGGCTGCGATGCCCATTTCACCCATTTCTGGGCGATGGCTTTGTAGCCACAACAATTTAGTGGCCAGCGTTTCCGCGTCTTCTGGGGGAATGAGCAGTCCCGTCTCGCCAGGGCGAATGATCTCACCCGCCCCCCCGGCTTCGGTGCCGACAGCAATGAGCCCGTAACTCATGGCTTCGAGATAAACAATGCCAAAACCTTCATGTTGTGATGGCACCACCAGGGCGTGATGGGTGCTGTAAAGCTGGCGCAGGATTTCATCTGAAACGGCTCCTGCCCAATGAATCCGTGTATCCAGCTGGTGATGATGAGCCAACGTTCGCATACGGTGACTGTAACGGGGATCGATGCTGTCATCTCCCACGACGGTCAATTGAACCTGATCCGCGGGCACATGCGCCATCGCTTCTAGCAATGTATGCAACCCCTTTCGGGGGATCAGGTTGCCGACAAAAAGCAGGCGAAGCGGACCGTCGCTCTGGGCCCGGGACAGAATCTCATGCTCCTGAAGCGGGGGCGGGCCATCATCTCGCCCTGGGTAAGCCACCACGGTTGGGCGGGAGA
>WFTO01000044.1 GCA_015485435.1 Anaerolineae bacterium
CACCGTGCAGTCGCCCGATTACGGCGCCCAGGCCTTTTTGTGGTGGCGGCCCGAAACCGCGGATCGCGACCTTGGCATTATGTCGGATGCAGGCTTCCGTTGGGTAAAGCAATGGTTCGCATGGCAAGACATTGAAGGCGAAGGCAAAGGCGTCTACGATTGGAGCATCGCCGACCGGGTGGTTGATCAGGTTGAAAAGCATGGACTCAAGCTGCTCGTGCGAGTCTCTCCTAGCGACAAAGCGTTTTGGGCCGGAGCCCCCCCAGAGAACGCCGACGACTTTGCTGAATTCGTCGGGGCGCTGGCCGCGCGATATCGCGGTCGCATTCATGCTTACCAGGTGTGGAACGAACCCAACCTCTCACGCGAATGGGGCAACAAGCCGGTCGATCCCGCGGGATACGCCCTGCTGTTGAAAAAGACGTATGCGGCCATCAAAGCCGCGGACCCCAATGCCATCGTCATCACTGCGGGCATGGCTCCCACCACAGCGGACCAGGCTGACGCCATGTATGATGTCAAGTTCTATACCCAAATGTACGAGGCTATGGGGGGCAACAGTGATGGCTATTTCGATATGCTGGGCATTCATGCGGCTGGCTATGCCCTGCCTCCAGAAACAGACCCAGCCGATGTGGCCGCGAACCCCAAATACTACAACAACGATCCCAGCCCGCCTGAACGCCTTCGCGTGTACTCCTTCCGCCATGCGGAAGACATCCGCAGGCTGATGGAGCAATACGGTGATGCTGATAAGCAAATCGCCATCCTCGAATTCGGGTGGACCTGGGACGACCGCCCCGACAGCCCCTACTACTGGCATGGCGCAGGCGCAGGCATCGATCCCTTCATTCAGGGAGATTATTTGGTGCGAGCTTACCAATGGGCGGAACAAAACTGGCCCTGGGTCGGCATCATGTCCCTTATCTACATGCCCGATCCCAACTGGACGCGAGCGGACGAACAATTCTATTGGGCCATCATGGATCCTAGCCCCCCGGGTGAGACCTACTGGCGTCCCGCCATTATCAAACTCTGCATCCACATGAATGGGATCGAAGGCAAAACTTGCAAATACGATCCCAATCAATAACGAACTGGCAAGCGCCTTCGAGGATGACGTCGGAGGCGCTTTTTTCATACGGCGAAAGTCATTGCCGTAGCGGAGAATCAATGAGGGGCAGCGTTGTCAGAACCGATGAGCGAAGAAGCGATAGGCAACAACACGCGAAACCTCGCGCCCTCGCCAGGCTTGGAAGTCACCTCGACGCGTCCCTGATGGGCGCGTACAATCTCCGATACAATTGCTAATCCCAATCCAGCGCTGCCGCCACGTCGCGATTTGTCGACCTGATAAAAACGTTCGAAAATACGGTCCACCTCCTCTGTTGGAATCCCCGGCCCCGTATCTTGCACAATCATAGCAGCCATCCCCGGAACATCGGAAGCGCGCTCAACGCGGCAAACTATCAACCCGCCAGCAGGAGTATACCGCAGGGCATTATCCAACAAATTCGCACAAACCTGCATCAACTTATCACGATCTCCCATCGCCAACACATCATCTCCTAATAAAGAGAGGATAACCCCTTTCTCTTGAGCGACGGGTTGAAAATGATCCACCGTTTCCGCGACAAGTTCTTTGAGATTCAACGGATCGCGACGCAATTGCATTTGTCCTGATTCCAAGCGGGCCAAATCCAACAACTGTTCGACCAGTCGCCCCATACGCAGGGATTCATGATGAATGGCCTGTGTTGCGCGGCGAATGGTGTCGGGGTCATCCGCGATCCCCTCAACCAGGGCTTGAGCAAAACCTTGAATGATGGTCAAAGGGGTTTTCAGATCATGTGATACATTCGCAATAAACGCCTGCTGCGCCTGCCGAGATGCACGTACTTCGGCCGCCATATGATTGAATTGCTGCGCCACATGTTCAACTTCTGCGGGCCCCCTGATTTGTAATTGCAGTTCGAGATCGCCCTGAGCGATTTTATCGGCAGCCCGAGCTATCTGCGTCAATGGCCGCGTGATCCATCGGCTGATAAACCAGGAAAAGGCCAACCCCGCTAGCAGCGCCATGAAAGCAGCGCCCGCCAATAATTTGCCGATCTCCTGCACCACATTGGGAAATCGACGGGGACTTATCTGCAGCACAATCACGGGAGGGACGCCTGGCGTTGCATTGTTCTTCGAGGGAAATAGCGCCATAAGCGCGTAAAGATATGTTTGTCCGTCGGGAGCTGTAACCACGCCCGTCATCGGTTCGCGTGTGGTCTTGCGCAAACGCGAAATTGGAATATCCAAGGACAAGGGCATGCCAACCAGTTGGCTGTTTGCGGAATCACCCATAATCTGACCGCGGCGCACCAGCAACAAGCGTGCGTTGCGGGCTTCCAATGGCTCGCTGAGCTCCAGAGCAATATCCTTAAGGGGCGTCTTGTTTCGCCAAAGTTCGCGCACCAGGCGCGTGGTCAGAGGCACAGAGGTTGCAAGGCGTGACTGAATGATACGGTCTTGAACACCTTGCCAGGCAACGGTTAACGTCAGCCCCGCCACCAGCAAAATCACCGCGGTCAGAAGGGCGTACGAAAGAAAAAGACGAAAGCGAAGGGTGTTACTCATCATCTACGCACAGCTTATAGCCAACCCCCCATACTGTTTCAATACGCAATTGACTACCCTGCAACTTCTGACGCAATTGCGCCACATGGACATCAACGGTGCGGGTGCTTCCCAGATAATCATACCCCCAAACCTGACTCAACAACTGCTCCCGCGTAAACACCATGCCCGGATGCGCCATAAAGGCGTGCAATAAATCAAACTCCTTGGTGCGCATGGGCACCAAGTCGCCGTTGACAAAGACTTCCCTGCTCGAAAGGCGCATCTCCACATTGCCCAATTTGATGACATCCCCCATGGGGTCAGCGGGTTGGCGCTGCACCCGACGCAGCACCGCCCTCACCCGGGCCACAAGCTCCCGAGGATTAAAGGGTTTCGCCACATAATCATCCGCACCCAACTCCAACCCCACAATTTTATCGACATCATCACTCCGGGCCGTAAGCATAATAATTGGGATGTCGGTATCGCTTCGCAACCGCTTGCACACCTCCCACCCGTCCAACTCGGGCAACATCAAATCCAATATCACCAGGTCTGGATGGGCGCGTTTGACCACAACCAACCCTTCAATCCCATCATTGGCGGTTAACGTTTCATACCCTTCTTTTTCCAGATAGAGTTGCACAAGCTCCACGATGGCGGGTTCGTCTTCGATAATCAGTATTTTTGTCATAAGCGATTTAGGAGAGCAGTCCGTATCACACCATTTTTATTGTAACGTAGAACATCAATAGAATCAACCGGTACCTTGGCGGTGATGCCCCCCATATCTCGTCGAAGCCGCGTCAACCATAGACTTTCGAAGTCTGCGAAACCTCGAAAAAAGAGAACGACGCACCGCTATCAACGAAATCGTCACTTCAATGAACGTATGAGGCGTCACCGCATACCTTGCTAAGGCCACTTTACCAACAGGGCGATCGAGAAATGTTTGCAATTTGTAAAAAGATTGTAAAATGAAAGCATGTCTGATTCCCTCAGTTTTCTTGGCCATGCAACCATGATGTTCCACATGCAGGGAGTGCATCTTCTGACAGATCCGGTCCTGACCGATCGCGTCTTGCATCTGCGCCGCCGCAACTTCACCGCTCAACGATGGCTCATCTCCCAGCCGCCTCCCGATCTCATCCTGCTTTCCCATCTCCATCTGGATCATTGGCATCTCCCCTCGTTACGACGTCTCCCCTGTGATATCCCGCTGATCGCACCTAAGGGAACAGGCAGATGGCTCAGACGGATTCTATGCCGTCCAGTGATCGAACTCAGCCCCGGGGAGGAATACGGCATAAAAGGCATCACCATCCGGGCAACGTATGCAGCTCATGGGGGCAACCTTCCCGTCATCGGATTGGCTCAAGGATATCTTCTTAAAGGAGAAAGTGTGGTTTATTTCCCTGGCGACACCGCGGTCTTTCCTCAAATGGCGGAGCTTGCCAAGGAAGGGATCGATCTGGCGCTAATTCCCATCTGGGGATGGGGTCCCACATTGGGAACCGGGCATCTGGATCCAAGAGCGGCTGCAGAAGCTGTCGCATTATTAAAACCTCGACATGTCATCCCCATCCATTGGGCTTCATTTCGTCCCTTAGGCCCCATCTGGGAGAAGTTCACTTATTTGCGAATCCCCGGCCCCAAATTCATCTATTACACCCGTCAACTTGCTCCCGGCACCCAGGTGCATCTTCTGGATCCTGGAGAGTCATTCCACATACCCGCACGTTGTTAGGTTGAAATCCATTGCTTTCGAGAGCGTTCGTCATGAATCTGAAGCAGCATTTTGCGGATAGAGAGTTAGTCGAACTGCGTATTATAGCTCAAAATCAAGGACTGCTCATCGAAGAAAAGGATCGCGAAGGGTTCGCCAGGGAGCTTGCTCAGCAAATGTTGTCGCCAGAACATGTCTTAGATGTCTGGAAAGACCTCTCACCGCAGGCCCGAGAGGCGCTCCAAGCCCTGGCCAAAGACCCCAAAGGCATGCCAACGCCGGCTTTCGAAAGACGCTTCGGCGAGTTGCGCCTTATCGGCCCTGGCCGGTTGCTCAAGGACCGCCCCTGGAAAAACCCGACTGGAGCGGGCGAGGAACTGTGGTATTTAGGTTGGATCCTTCGGAGTTTTCGAAACATTCGGGATGAGATGATCGAATTCGTCAGCATTCCCGACGACCTTTTGGCCCTTCTTCCCATCCACCTAACCGATACATCCAACGCGCCCTTTCCTCAACCGGTCGCCCCACCGTCTGCAGAGCAAGACCTCGGGCAGATGCTTTTAGACGATTTAGGAACTTTGTTGGCATATGTGCAAAACCACCGGGTGCGACTGCGCGCCGATGGACGCTGGCGTTACCACGACCTGCGTATGCTGACGCCCCGATTAAGGCTCGCCAAGATACGCGAACAGCCGTTGGAAGCGGGTGGCCCCTTGCATTTGCTCTTCTTTTCAGCCAAAAAGCTGGGACTACTAACCACGGTTCGTGGGTATCAACGATTCGGCAGAGCGCTACGTCCCTGGCTGGAGCAAAGTCGAGCCGCGCAGATGAAAGATATCTTCCAGGTGTGGCGCAGTGCACCTGAATGGAACGATCTCTGCCTGATTCCAGAATTGCGTTGCCAACAGGGCTCATGGTCGAACGATCCCCTATTGGCTCGAGAAGCGCTTCTGCAGGAATTGCAACGGGCAAACCCCTCCCACTGGTATGCACTGGATGATTTTATAGCCATGATTTACCATTCAATGCCCGATTTTCAGCGCCCAGACGCAAACTATAACACCTGGTATATCCAAAACAAGGAAGGCGTTTTTTTACACGGATTTGAACATTGGCCTGATGTGGAGGGGGCGCTGATTCGGTTTATCTGGCAGGGTCCATTATTTTGGCTGGGAGCAGTAGCATGGGCCCAAGACGCACCGGTTTGGCGCTTAACCCATCAGGGATGGGCGTTTCTCCATCCTCCTGTCTCAACGTCAGAAGATGACCGCGATGCGCCCATCCTTACAATTAGCAACGATTTCGTCATTACCCTGGCGCCCCATATTGGCCTGTGGGACCGATTGCGCGTGGCGCTCTTCACTTTTTGGCAATCCAGCGATCCAGAATTCCGCTATCTCATCACCCAGCGTGGACTCAAACGCGCTCGAAAACGTGGCGTTTCCACCAGCAGGATCCTCGCATTTCTGGAGCGAGCCAGCGGCCACATGGTTCCAGAAAATATTCGCCGGGCGCTAAGGAGATTCGATTCATGATAGAAACGATGCTTGTTTTTTTGGCGGCACTGGGACTGATTTGGCTGGCGCAATTCGATGGTCGAAAAAGATGGGCGCGCCCCCTGACCTATCTCTTTCTGAGTGCGCTTGATCTGCTGGTTCTGCTCGCCGCCTTGTTCATCGGATTGGCGCCAGAAGCATGGTATGCTTTCATCCCCTCACCACCGCCACGACACCTCCCGATCATGTTGTTGGGCATCGGGCTTTTGCTTTCGATCCCTCTACTGTGGGCAATTTGGAACGATGTACGAAGGCGAACGCGTTACCTGGGAACCCTTCAACTCAATCACGCCCTCACCCAAACCGCATGGACACTGCTGGTGTTCTTCCTCGGTAGCAATTTCATCCTCTTCACGATAAAGCCTCTGTCCGAGCTCACCATTGAGGCCCCATTGCGTTTGCTTTGGATTCAAAATACCGCATTTACACTGATCGCTATGGTTGGAGTCGGTTGGGGCGTGCGTCGATCATGGCCCGAAGTGCGCACACGGTTGGGATTACGGACGCTGCGTTGGAAAGACCTTTGGATTGGTTTTGGCATGGGATTGCTCATGCTGATCACAACCGCGCTGTTAGGGGCCGTGCTCATCCTGTTCTTCGGAGAAGACCTGGCAGCTTCATCAGCATTCAACCAACAAATTCTCGAAAAACTGCCCGGCATTGCTGGCATTTTGATGATGGGTGCGCTTTCCGGCATCGGCGAAGAGATGCTTTATCGCGGCGCATTGCAACCTGTTCTAGGACTCACCCTCACAAGTTTCCTATTCGCGCTCAGCCACATCCAATACTTCAGTCCATCCATTGTGATCATTTTCGTTTTGGGACTCATGCTTGGGTTTACAAAGAAGAAATGGGGGCTTCCTACCGCTATCTGGATGCACGCCGTGTATAATAGCCTTGTCGGGCTGCTGGCGTTACTGGCTACTGCTCCAAATTAACATCCAACATTGAAACCCAATCTCCCTCTTCACGAGAAAACGAGATGAACGAAGCCGAAACCGCTCACCAAATCAACATCTGGATACCTCTCATCGCTGGTTTGCTCATTATTGCAACCAATGGCTTCTTTGTCGCGGTCGAATTCGCCCTGGTGGCGTCTAACCGCATGCGGCTTAAACACGCGGCGGAAAGGGGTAGCAAGCCTGCCAGCATTGTTTTGAAGATGCTGAAAGACCCAGATCGAGCCATTGCCGCGGCGCAATTAGGCATTACTGCAGCCAGCATCTTATTGGGTATCGTGGCCGAAGAGCCATTGCTTGAGCTCATGTCGCCCTATCTCACCCCCCTCCTGGGCGCTTTTTTGGGACCCGCAGTGGCGGCTGGTATCTCGGGCATTCTGGTTCTGCTACTACTCTCTTATTTCCACATGGTGTTCGGAGAGCAAGCCCCCAAAATTATGGCGTTGCGCAACCCCGAAAAGGCAGCACAGTTCATCGCCTACCCGATGTGGCTCTTCGCCCGTTTCACCGCGCCCTTTGTTTGGATTGTCGACGCCAGTACGGGGCTGGTTTTGCAAATCGTTGGGGTCAAAGGGGCCACCGGAGGGCATGGAACCATCGCCTCGATTGAAGAGTTGAAAATGGTGCTAGAACAAAGCGGCGAAGAGGGCATCATCGAAGAAGATGCTAGGGAGATGTTGGAGCGCGTGTTTGACTTTGGAGAACGCGTGGTGCGTGAAGTAATGGTGCCCCGCACCGAAATCATAGGCGTGGAACGACGTCAAACCGTGGGGGAATTAATGCAAATCTTCAAAAAACATCGTCATTCCCGCTTCCCCATCTACGAAAACAACCTGGACCACATCGTCGGGGTGGTTGCCATCAAAGACCTGATCGCGCTCTTGGTCGACAATCCAGACCTGATGAACACGCCCATCGGCGATCTTCCTGTGGTTCAAGAACCCTTGATGGCGCCCGAATCCCGTCATATCGACGATCTATTCGAAGAGATGCGCTCAAAAGGCATCGGTCTCGCCATTGTCATTGATGAATATGGTGGAACGGCAGGACTGGTCACTCGAGAGGAGCTGGTAGAAGAGATTGTGGGCGCCATGTCAGATGAATGGGTGCACCATCCCCCTATTCAACGTCTGGGCCCCTCGACGGTAGAGATCGATGCATTATTGCGCGTCGATGAGGTCAACGAGCTGTTGGAGATCGACCTTCCAGAAGATGACGCCTATGAAACCGTAGCGGGGCTGATCCTTTATCGCCTTCGGCATATCCCCGACATAGGAGAGTCGGTCGAAGTGGGCGATTATCGGCTGGAGGTGGTTGGACTGGAAGGGCCGAAGATCACTCGGGTAAGAGTCACAAAAAAATAGCAACTATGCAACTCCGACCCACAAAAAATGAGGCGTTTATGCGGGCTTTGTCGGCGACAGAGGGTTGCTGTATGATGTGATCCTCAATCCTTATTTACGTCCATTCGGAATCTGCGCCTGGCAATCGGGCCAGGGCTTCCGATCCACGTTTGGCGTTGTAGAACTGAAACCACGAAACGCCATTTCTCGAGCAGGTCAACTTACGGAGGCCGCATGCTCCCTGCTGCCAATTTCCTTCGGTATCGGCACGGACAAGCCCGCCGTTGACCTGCCACCTGCAAAACCTGGCTTTCATGTTCATTGCGTCCAGCTGAATCCCAGATCCGACGGAACCGTCAGCAGCAAGCAACGGCGGATCGGTGATCCGCCTCCGCACAGTATCCATTTTCAAAGCGGTCCGACGGCGAATGCGCACGCTACGGCTTCAGGAAATGCACAAAAGGGAGATACGCCCCAACGTATCCCAGAAGATATTCCCAATGACATAGAAATTCGACGAGCAAAATCGACACAGTTGGAGCGGATCGAAGCACAGCGACGCGTCCTCACTCCGAATTCACGTTAGTTATCAAAGATTCCAATCGTCACTTTATGGATTTTCGGCACTCCCTGTGAACAGCATATGGATGAAGCGCAACTTACCAATCAGATAAATATCTGGAGGCCCTTGATCTTCGGATTTTGGATCATCGCCGTAAACGGCTTTTTCGTGGCCGTCGAATTCGCCCTGGTGGCTTCGAACCCAGTGCGGCTAAGGCATCTCGCAGAAATGGGAAGCCGTCCCGCGCATCTGGCCCTAAACATGCTCAAGGACCGGGACCGGGCCATAGCGGCCGTACAGTTGGGCATTACCGCGGCCAGCATTCTGCTGGGTGTGGTGGCGGAAGAGCCTTTACTGAAACTCATGGAGCCCTTCCTGGCGCCGGTCCTGGGCGTGGTGTTCGGGCCCGTCGTGGCAACCGGCGTCGCCAGCATCCTCGCGCTCTTGCTGCTTTCCTATTTCCTGATGGTCTTTGGTGAGCTCACTCCCAAGATTCTGGTTTTACGCTCCCCAGAAAAAGCCGCGCAGTGGTTGATTTATCCCATGTGGTTGTTTGCCCGCGTGACCGCGCCCTTTGTCTGGGTTGTGGACGCCAGCACCGCGTTGGTTTTGCGATTGTTCGGGGCCAAAGGGGTTCGCGAAGGCCATGGGACTATCGCTTCCGTCGAAGAACTGAAAATGATGTTGGAGCAGAGCAGCGAAGAGGGCATTATTGAAGAGGATGCTCGGGAGATGTTGACGCGTGTATTCGATTTCGGGGAACGCGTCGTGCGCGAAGTCATGCAGCCGCGCACCCGCATCGTAGGAGTGGAACGCCGCCAGCCCGTGCGAGAGCTAATCGAACTGTACAAACGCCATCATTATTCTCGATACCCGGTCTACGAAAACCATCTGGACCATATCGTAGGGATTGTCAACATCCGTGACGTCATGGCCCTGCTTATCGAAAACCCGCAGCTCATGGACTCCCCGGTGGGAGAACTGTCCGTCATCCAGAAACCACTGATGGTGCCAGAATCGCGCCACGTTGACGACCTTTTTGCCGAGATGCGCACCAATCATATCCACATGGCCATTGTCATCGATGAATATGGCGGCACCGCCGGGTTGGTCACTCGCGAAGAGTTGATCGAAGAGATCGTGGGCGCCATGTTCAACGAATGGGAGCATCATCCCCAGGTGCAGCGCGTGGGCTTGAACACCATCGAAGTGGACGCGCTCATGCGTGTGGATGAACTCAACGAATTACTGGATATCGACCTCCCAGAAGACGACGCCTACGAAACCCTCGCGGGATTGATCCTCTTCCGCCTTCGTCATGTTCCCGAGATCGGTGAGCGCGTCCATGTGAACGGCTACCATCTTGAGGTAGCTGAGATGGATGGCCCCACCATCACCCGCGTTCGCATCGAACGGCTATAACGCTCGCTCTGGTGCACTTCTCGCGGCTTTTCCAGACGAAAGCCCTATCGCCGCGCGACCATTGGCCCCAATGGACGGCCGCCAATCAAATGCAGATGCAGGTGTGGCACCACCAGGTTGGCGTCGCGGCCGTAGTTGATCAGCAGCCGATACCCAGATTCAGCAATCCCTTCCATCTCTGCGACCTCATTTGCCACCTGGAACATTTCTTTGAGAAGGTCACCTTCAAAGGCCCGCTCATCCCGAATATCATTCACGTGACGGTTGGGAACAATCAACACGTGCACCGGCGCCACAGGATTGATATCTCGAAAGGCCGTGACATTCGCACCGTTATAGACAACCTCGGCGGGGATTTCTCCGTTAATGATTTTGCAGAAAATGCATTCGTTCATGGTTGTTTTTATGAAGTGGTTGTGCGTGGAAATTCGAAAGACGCAATGCTGGAAAATCAAAAGGATAGTGTTTGGTTCAGATTATGCCAAAATCGACGCTCTGTCAAACCAATCCGTTTCGGTCAGAGAAGCGGCGTCGATGATCTCCCCCACAAGATGATCCGGCGGATCGCCTGCCACGGTTGTAAGACGCACCCGCAGGATGCGATTTTCCAGGTCTCGATTCGGAGATTGTACGGTCACCACCCGGAGGTAGTTAGGGGTGTAGCCAGTCCATTGGATATCACCCGAGGGAAGCGGTTCGCCAGGCCCTTCCCATAACACCTGGGCCTCGCGCCCAACATAGCGAGCCAGAGTTTCCGCTTTCATTCGCGCTGCAATGGCATGCATTGCTCGGCTTCGCGCCCGCTTGATCTCGACCGATGTCTGATTGGGCATGCGCGCAGCCGCCGTTCCTGCTCGAGGTGAATAGGTGAAGATGTGCATGTGCCCGAAGCCAATGGACTGCACGAAATCCACGGTCTGCTGCCAATCCTCCTCACTCTCACCTGGGAACCCGACGATGAGGTCGGTGGTGAGGTTGAAATCGGGAATGGCGGCCCGGGCCTGGGCGATAAGTTGGGCATATTGCGCCGTGGTGTAGCGCCGGGCCATCCGTCGCAAGATGCGATCACTCCCGCTCTGCAAGGGAAGATGCAAGTGAGGCATCAACCTGGAGTTTGCCCACAGGTCAAAAAAACCATCCGGAAGGTCCCAAGGCTCTAGTGAGGAGAGCCGCAATCGCGGGAGATCGGTGTCTTGCAGGATGGCCCGCACCAAGGCATACAAATTTTCGCCCAGGTCCTCGCCATACCCGCCCAGGTGCACGCCCGTGAGCACCGCTTCCTGATAGCCAGCCTCGTGCAAGGCATGGATTTCATCCAAGATCTCGACGATAGGGCGACTTCGCTCCTGGCCACGCGCCACCGTGACGATGCAGAAGGTGCAGCGATTGCGGCAGCCGTCCTGCACTTTGACGAAGGCCCGGGTGCGGCTGCCGGGATACATGTAGGCCGCGCCGGGCTCCGTGGCCAGCGCCGGCATGCCGGGCATGGCCAACTCGCCCGCCACCAGCTCCACCAAACGATCTTTCTCCTGATTGCTGATGACCGCATCCACCCCCATGAGCTCAGCCACTCGCGCCGGTTCCAATGACGCGTAACAGCCGGTAACGA
>WFTO01000045.1 GCA_015485435.1 Anaerolineae bacterium
TTATATCCCACTGACAGCCATTCGGCCAAAAAGATGTGTGAACTTCCCCATAAGCAAGCAGCCCAATAAAAAAACCGGAAGAAGCGCGCTTCTTCCGGTCCTTAGCCAGCAACGGGGGGAACAATTACTTTTCAACAGGCAAACCTGCGTTCTGCCAGGCCACGAACCCGCCTTGCATATTGTGAACGTTGTCAAACCCGAGATCGCGCAGATATTTGGTGGCCTGACTGCTGCGATTGCCAGAACGACAGGTCATGACTACAAATTTGTCTTTGGGGATTTCGTTGACGCGTTCCGGGATGGAGCCCAGTGGAATCAATGTAACATTGGGAATGTGGCCGGCATCATACTCCCATTGTTCCCGAACATCGATCAACACGACGTCGGGGTTGTTCATGATGTCAGCAACCTGCTGGACTGTGAGGTCGACGGGCAGCTTGGACAGGTCTACTGAGGCCGCCTGGTCGGGGGCCGCTGGCGCCGAAGCGCCGCCGCAGGCGACGAGAGAGATGGCGAGCAGGGCGAGAAGGAACAACAGGATTGTTTTTTTCATCGGTGTCACCTTGGATCATTTGTGGAATGGTTGTTGGCCTCGAGCATGACCATGCGCAGTCATGTCGATCGCCACGGAGAAAGAGCCTACTTCTTCGACTTCTTAGATCGTTTTTTCCCCCGTGAGGTTACAGGTTGCGGTTGCGGCGCGCTGCGAATGACGTGATTATAAATCAGACCAAGCACCCCAATGCTCATGGAAATGAGGGAGATCACCGATGCTGTGGGAAGGGAGCCCAGGGTCCAGGCGTCTGGCCGGAAAAAGAGCTCAATCCAGAATCGCCCTAATGGATAGTAAATCAGGTAGAAGAAGAGGAGGTCGCCATTTCGGAGACGGGCGCCAAATTTTTTGAAGATAACGACCATAATGCCCACACCGATAGCGTTCCAGATAGACTCATACAAAAAAGTGGGATGAAAACGGGTGTCTGGCCCCAAAACGCCACAATTGTATTGCTCATAAAACTGACGATTGACGCAGTCGATTTTGATGCCCCAAGGCAAGGTGGTGGGGGGACCGAAGAGCTCTTGGTTCACGTAGTTGCCCCAGCGCCCAATCGATTGGGCCAAGAGAACGCCGACTGCGGCATAATCTGCCCAGTGAAAGAAGTTCAATTTTTGATACCAGGTATACCCCAAGATGCCAATGACGCCCCCGATGACGGCGCCATAAATGCCCAAACCGGCAAATCCGCCATTGCGAGGGATAAAAATGTCCATGGGGTGTTCCTTGTAGTAATCCCACCCAATTCCGACGGCTGGCCGAGAAAAAACATGATAGAGGCGGGCGCCAATAATGCCCAGGATCAAAACGATGATAAGCATATTCCAGATATGGTCGGGATCATCGCCACGCTGTTTCGCCATCCACGAAGCCAACCAGGCCCCGAGAACAGCGCCTGTGGTCAAAATGATGCCGTACCAATACACCGGATACGAACCGATATGAAATGCAACTGGGTCCATGAATCATTCTCCAATAAAAAGATGTAGGGCTAAGGAGTTACGAATATCATATGCAACAACACGTTCAAATAGGCTGTGTGCGTTGGGAGCGCCAGGTTGGCGTCTGAGCGACTGTCATCTTAAGCCACTTCTTCGGGTTGAAGGGTGTACAGCAAAGTGCGAACCCCACTGACGCGATCGAAGAAAGCAAACCGATCGGAGTCGACGTGATCGTGGGCGCTATATAATTCGTATGCAATAATGAGTGCATACCCCGAGGCGGAAGCAAGCGGTCCCCAAGGAAGTGTTTTCATGGCTGGGATTAGTTTGATGAAGGCCATGAGACGAATGAGCGTGGCCGCCAACCGATTCCTTCCCCGAAAGCTGCCTTCCAACTTCAAAATTTTTGGCGTCAGACGCGCCAAGTCCTTGTCTGGACCGTCGTAGGCCTGCACAAGGGCGCGTCCTTCGTTGTAAATGGTTTTGGTGTCCAGAAAGTCTTTGATGTAAGAAGCCACCGCGGTTTTCTCGCGCACTTTTTCAAACACTTCTCCCGCGGTTTGTTCAATGTGCGAAAGATTATCCTCCCCCAACAAGGAAAGCATCTTTCTCAGGGCCTCGCCCACAAACGCGGTCGCTTCCTCCGCCCCCAAATCTTTGAGCAACTGGCGCAAATCCGCCCCAGCCATCCGCGTGGCCTCACGCAACACGGCAAGATTCAGGGTCAGCGCGCCGGTGATGGCGTCGGCCACGGTCTCGATGGCGCTTTCCTCAATGCTATTCAGCACCTGGTACACAGTGGCCAGAAGATCGCGGTCAGCGCCTCGATAATGGGCAGGCCGAATGCCCGGTTGCAGGAGGGCGGAAGGTTCCGTCAAGCCAGTTTTGATGAGTTTCCACAGGTCTTCATCACCGCGTAATGGCTGTTTTTCTGCTTCGATCAACTCCCCGGCAATGGCGAGGTCGGCTGCGGCCGCGGCCATCAACTGAATTTCGATTTGACTTCGTCCCCAGGAATCCTCAGCCTGTGCAAGCGCCTGCGCCAGCGTCTTTCCAGCGCGCTGACTTTCGGCAAATAAGCCCTCGATCTCCGTCGGCGAGGAGGCTCCCTGGGCGTGGCGCATCGGTGATGCGCTGGCGAAGAAGCTCTCGAGCGCTTTCAAGTAGTCAGGCTTCAATGTCGTCATGGATTTCTCCCTCCTGCAAAGGTTCTAACCCCACCGCCATAAGGTACCCTCGCGC
Source organism: Anaerolineae bacterium (assembly GCA_015485435.1). Lineage (GTDB taxonomy): Bacteria > Chloroflexota > Anaerolineae > J102 > J102 > M2005. The sequence continues at coordinate 2,740 of WFTO01000045.1, forward strand.
CCGTTCGGTCAGAGGGTAGCGGTTTACCAAGGCCCAAAACCTGGGGCCGTGGTTGGGTTCGAGCAAATGCGCCAATTCGTGAATCAACACATAGTCCAACACCCACAAGGGCATTTTGCCCAAACGGTGCGAGATGCGAATGGTTCCTCGACTGGGCGTACAGGAACCGAAGCGTTTTTGTTGGTTCGTCACCCAGCGAATACGTCGCCACTGCAACTTTCCGCCAAAATATCGTCGATTCAATGCCTGCGCCCGTTGTTCCAGCGTGGCGTCATTCAGACTGCGCGCATCCTGACGCCGCTGAAACCGCAGCTTGAACTTTTCAATCGCCTGGTTCAGTGCTTGTTCCGAAATGTGCTGTGGCGCGCGCACCACCATCACACCGCCTTCCATTCGGGCGCTAATGGTCTTGCGACGGCGAGGGCTGCGAATAATTCTCACGTCCATCGATTTCATTATAGACCTTCCCTGGCCTCGTGGCAATTGAAACCCTTTCCTGATTGTGATAGGATGATGAGTAATGGCGTTCGAATCGATTGCCCGTTTCTATGATTTGGATGACGGGCGAATTAGTGACGATATTCCCTTTCACCTGGGTTTCGCCCGCAAGACAGGGGGACCTGTGCTTGATTTGGGCGTGGGCTCGGGGCGGCTGGCCATACCCATCGCCCGTGAGGGCATTCGGGTGGTCGGCCTCGACATCTCCAAAAACATGTTGGCCATCGGCCAGAAACGCATTAAAGAGCTGCGGCTTTCCCAGGCCATTCACCTGATCCAGGCGGATTTTCGTGATCCTCCCCTTAGACCGAGGCGATTTTCTCTGGCCTATTGTGGTTACAACGCCTTTCTCCATCTCATTGAGCCTCAAGAACAGCTGGACGCCTTGATGGCATGGAAGGCGTTGCTCAGACCGGGAGGACTGCTGGTCATCGATATTGAAAATCTGCAGCTTGAGGGGCTTGCTGGAATGGCCGAACAGAGCGCTTTGGAATTGGAAGAATCCTTTCTCGAGCCAGAAACCGGCGTCCCAATTTTGAAATTCACAGAAACCCATATCAACCTACCTGATCAGACCTTCACCATCCATCGCTTTTATGAACGCCTCGCTCCTAACGGCAATTGGGATCGTTATGAGTCCCAATTCCAACTTCGCATTTTATTTCAACGTGAGCTGGAGCTGTTGCTCGTCTGTACAGGTTATGTAGACTTACGCTTCTACGGCGACTATGAACTCACTCCCTGGACCCCCGACGCCCCCAGACTGATTGCGGTTGCCAGCGCCGACGCATGATTTTGCCCCACGATCGCCTCGCGGTAGAATGTAACGTTCACCTCCCTACACGAAACATTTCATCAATCACATGATCCAAAACTCCCTATGAACGCGAAACTTCTAGCCGATCCCAATCGCATCCTGCCCGACTACCAACATGGCAACTTCGCCCATATCCCCGGGCTGCTCAGCGCCCTCCTCGGAAGCGATGACCCCACGCCATTGACACCAGACGATTTTGGATTCCGTCCCGGCCAGTTTTCGAAAATAGTTTTCCTTTTCCTGGACGCATTTGGATGGAATCACTTCAGCTATTTTCGGAATCGCAGACATCGGGTTATCGAAAAAATTGCAGAACAGGGACAGGTTCACAAAATCACCTCCCAATTTCCGTCCACCACTGCCGCCCATGTAACCACATTTAACACCGGGAAGATCGTGGGAGAGCATGGTGTGTACGAATGGCAATACTTTGAGCCCAAAGTGGACGAAGTGATTTATCCCTTGCTTTTTTCATACGCAGGCGAGAAAAAACGAGACACCTTACGATCGGCCAATGTCGATCCTCGCGATCTGTTGCCCACCCAAACCCTGGCCATGCAACTGAAAACCAAGGGCATCACCACATATTCCTTCGTGCCCAGGGAATACACCACCACGGCTTACAATCAAGTCATGGCGCAAGGCGCCGAAGTGACAGGATACCGCACGATGGCGGAAGCATTGGCCACACTGAAACGCACCATCGATCGAGTGTCAGGTCCCGCGCTTTTCCATTTTTACGCCCCATATATCGATGGCAACGCCCATGAATTTGGACCATTTGCTTACCAAACCCTGGCAG
>WFTO01000046.1 GCA_015485435.1 Anaerolineae bacterium
GCTATTGACTTTGATAATCGTCAGTTGGTTCTGGTGGTACAGCCGCAGAAGAAACCACCTTTCTTGATCCCAAGGCCCAGTAGACCAAAACCGAACAAAGGTCGCACTCCCAAGGTGATTTTATGGATTTCTTCCTGATATTCATCCTCTTCCTGCCCTTAATTTTTCTGTTATGGGTGGCGAATCTGGCGGACAAACGGCGTTCGCTGGAGCCGCCACGTCGTGATGCAACGGCATTGCTTTATACGTTGATCGCCCTGTTTTGGTTGGCGCTCTTCAGTGCAGGCGTCTTCATCTTGCTTCTGGGCGTTGCCTACCAACGTTATGCAGACATCTCCCTGTTGGCTGAATCGTATCGGCAGCAAGGGTTGGATCCGGCCATGGTTGTCGACATCATGCATGCTTTCCCCAAAATAGGAAGCGGCCTGATCGTTTTGGCGATCACAGGCTTGATGACCTTGTTACACCCCATTCGTCGTTTACTTGCTCGCCTATTGCCAATCTCTTCCCGCAGCGCCGTTCATCTGGTGGCGTTAAATTACAGCATCCTGATCCTCGTCAATCTTTGGCTTGTCATGGGGTTGGGGCTGGATACCATGCTGGATATGATGAAAGAAACCCCGGACGCCATGTCGGGCGACATGATCTCATTGTTATGGGCCCAAGACATTGCTCTGGCCTTGATGGCGTTTGTGGGGGTGGGCTGGCTCTCGAGAAGAGATTGGCGGGATGCAATGAGGCGGTTGGGTCTTGTTTGGCCCAATTGGCGGGAAGTGGCGGTTGGCTTTGGCCTTGGATTGGCCATGTTTGCGCTCCTCTTCCCCGCCAGCTATTTGTTAGAGAAATTAGGGTTGGGCATGGATCCCAACATTGAACAACTCACAGAGGAGTTGCTCGGGCCCCTTTTAACCACGCTGCCTGGCATCTTCACCCTTGGCGTCGCCGCAGCATTGGGTGAAGAGTTGGTTTATCGCGGGGCGCTGCAACCCCGTTTTGGCGTTTTCGTCACTGCACTATTATTCGCCTTCACCCACAACCAGTATGGCCTGAGTGCAGCCACGTTGGTCGTTTTTGGTCTAGGGTTGGTGCTTGGCTGGGTTCGGGCGCGATACAACACCAGCACCGCCATGATCCTACATGCCACATACAATATCGCCATCGGATTTACCGGCCTGATCGCAGGCAGAATGCTACACTAATTTGTCTTTTCTCTAAAGCATGCTATAATAAACCATAGGCTTCCAATTCGTCGCGAAGCCCGATCGATTATGATCGATTTCTACATTCTTGGAGGCTACAGCCATGCAACTCGGTCCACTTGAGCTTGGTCTGATTTTATTGATCGTATTACTTATCTTTGGCGCTGGTAAGCTTCCCGAAGTTTTCCGCTCAATGGGCGAAGGCATTCGAGAGTTCCGGCAAGCGGCCAGTGCGGATGATAAAGACGAAGAAAAGACCCCTGCCGACGCCGCCAATAGTCAACAGGCCAGCAAGTAAAGGGGATACCTTGAAAGCGACGCTTTCTACCGACTGCGTCAGGGGCTTGTATCTTTGACGGCATAATGATCGTTCTTTGATCAACTTTTGTCCTGCGTGATGTATTGACTCGCCTGCGTTTTTGTGAAACCGCAGGCGTTTTTTATCTGCCACAACTATGGCTACTCATCTCGCTGTTTCCATCGTCGCTGCAGATCCAGACGAAGCACTGAACAAAGCATACAGTTTGCCTTCGGAAGTCACCCTGGCGGAATATCGTCTTGACATGATGCAATGGGTGGATGTGCAGCAACTGGCGGCCGAAACTCCCATTCCTGCAATTTTCACTTGTCGCCCACCTCAAGAGGGGGGATATTTTCAAGGCTCTGAAAAAGAACGTCAGCAAATCTTGCGCGAAGCCCTCAAAACAGGCCATTGGGTAGATTTGGAATGGGAGACCCTTGACGCCTTCTCATCTTTATCGATTCCCCAGGCACAGATCATTGGCTCCCATCATGATTTTCAGACCATGCTCTGCGACTGGTCAACCTGGGAACGCAAGCTTCGAGGATTGGGCGCTCGTGTGATAAAACTGGTGGGAATGGCTCAAACGGAAGATGATGTCTATGCGCCCCTTGCGTGGCTTTCGCAAGCACGCGGTCCCAGTGTCGCCATTGCCATGGGCGTCGCGGGCGTGGCCACGCGACTCCTTGCGCCCCGCTTTCCGCGAGCATTCCTTACATTCGCCTCCTTAGACCAGACCACCGCACCCGGTCAGGTTTCGGTCCATGAGTGGGCGCACCGTTATGGCTTCACCCAAACAGCGGATGCGGATCCTTTGTTGGTGCTTCTCACGTCCGAACCCATTCCCTGGAATGTGGTCGAAACCATGCGCCACGAGGCCAGGATCCGCTTCCCCGAGCGCCGTCCCTGGGTCCTGCCCATTCCCACACGTCGGATGACGCGTAGGCTGTTACGGACACTGCATCTTGCCCGCGTGGATCAGGTGCTTTTCCTACCGGATGTTGACCTTTCGCTGGAAGTGGAAAGAATGGGAGTGTCTCCAAATACATATTTTAACGTCAATTCGGAGCTTATATTATAGACGGACGATCGCCCTCCGAATGTGAGACATGATGCAAGACAACAACAATAGACGATGGGACGAACATGAACGGTAATTGTTTGGGTAGGCGACTTGGCGTCTCATAATGCTCTGAACTACGCCTCTCTTCGAGGCTACTTTTGTGGCGGAGGGATGAACACAGACGTAAGGAGTTACCATTAACGATATGTGGATGGTCTATATTAATACATAAGCATCGTTTGGAACGGGAGGCAGAGCCTGCGGAATGGTGTAGACATGCTTTTCTCGGTCTATAATGATTCATCCGCTGATATCCACCCCCAAACGTTGTGCCGGATGACGATTTCATATGTGTATAGCCCCTCGTTGAGCCGGAAAAAATCAGTGGATGGAATTGAACGAAAGGAGCGCGGGGACGGTACAACTTTATCCAATCATGTTGACCATCAAAGGGGCGGGGCATGACTTCATTTATGATGATGTCCCCTACATCCTGTGCATTGAGAACGCTTGGCGCAATCTCCGTGGATTGAGCGAACTGTATTGTCTGGTGGAAACCATGAGCGACCTGCACATGACCGCTTTATTCACCAAGCAGCCCTAAAAGCGACCACAGTGAAAAAACAGGCAGAAAAAACGGCGGCGAACCACTGGATAAGGGATGTCGATTTCACCACAACGCCTCAATGCTGCCAGGACAATAATGATGCAGGGATATCGTTTCCGCAATTTTTTTCATTAAAATCATAAATAACAGTTATTTCAATGCAGCGATGTTTTCTCTGAAAAAATTTGTCTCCTACCTGACCTTCTGACTTTCGTCATCCTATCGTCAGAAGCCCCCACAAAATGCCTTTTTTCTTCTGATCTGATGTAAAATAACCTGACAATGAAATTATTTCCTCTTCTTTCCATTCTGACATCGCTTATCAGCCATCACCATGCTTGAGAAACATTACGCACCTCCCACCTTTCAAGAGATGATCATGCGCCTGGAGCGCTTCTGGGCAGAACAGGGCGCGCTCATCTGGCAGCCTTATAGCGAAAAAGTGGGCGCAGGCACCGCCAACCCCGCCACCACCCTACGCGTCCTCGGGCCCGAGCCCTGGACCGTGGGCTACGTGGAACCCAGCTATCGTCCCGACGATGGCCGCTTTGCGGAAAATCCCAACCGTATGCAGATGCACCACCAGTATCAGGTCATCCTCAAGCCCGATCCCGGCAACCCCCAGGAAATCTACCTGGACAGCTTGCGGGCCATGGGCATCGACCTGGACAAGCACGATGTGCGCTTCGTGGAGGATAACTGGGAAAGCCCCGCTCTGGGAGCGTGGGGACTGGGCTGGGAGGTGTGGCTGGATGGCCTGGAGATCACCCAGTTCACCTACTTCCAGCAGGCCGGCGGCCTCGACCTGGACCCCGTCTCCGTGGAGATCACCTACGGCCTGGAACGCATCGCCATGTTCATCCAGGGCGTCAAGGAGGTGTGGGACCTGCAATGGGACGAGCGCCACACCTACGGCGACATCCTCAAAATGCAGGAGATCGAACACTGTGAATATGCGTTCAACGCGGCGGACGTGGATCGCCTGCGGGAAATGTACGACCTTTATGAGGCCGAATTTGAGAACGCGGTGAGCAAGGGCCTGGTGGTCCCGGCCTACGATTACGTCCTCCGCTGCTCCCACACCTTCAACCTGCTGGACACGCGCGGGGCCATCGGCGTCACCGAACGGGCCAACTACTTCCGCCGCATGCGGGACATGACCCGCCGCGTGGCCGAGGTGTACGTCGAGAAACGCCGGGAGGCCGGCTTCCCCTTGCTGGACCCGGAACTGACCCGCTACGCGCCTCCCGCGCCTCCCGCGCCCGAACCCCTGCCCGAGGGCATGACCGAGGCCGACCTGCTGCTGGAGATCGGCGTCGAGGAACTGCCCCCCCACGAAGTGCCCAACGCCATCACCCAACTGCGGGAGAAGGTCCCCGCGGTCCTGGACGAAGCCCGGCTGCGCTATGAGGAAGTCTATGTCACCGGCGCGCCCCGACGCATCGTCGTCATCGTGCGCAAACTCCAGGCCCAGCAGGCCTCCGAAGTGCAGGAATTCCGCGGCCCGCCCGCGGACCGGGCCTTCGACGTGGAGGGCAACCCCACGAAAGCCGCCATGGGCTTCGCCCGGGGCAAGGGTGTCGCGGTGGAGGACCTGGAGATCCGGGAGGAAGGGGGCAAGCGCTATGTCTACGCGGTAAAGCAGGTGGAAGGCCGTCCCACCCATGAACTGCTGCCCTGCATCCTGCGGGGCCTGGTCGCGGGCATCCGCTTCGGCAAATCCATGCGCTGGAACGCCAGCAACGTCGCGTTCAGCCGCCCCATCCGCTGGCTGACCGCGCTCTACGGCCCGCGGGTCGTGCCCTTCGAGTACGCGGGCTACCTCAGCGGCCGCGTCTCCCGTGGACTGCGGCCCCACGGCTCCCCCGACATCGTCATCGCCCGGGCCGAGGACTACCTCGACCGCATGGCGGACGCGGGCGTGGTAGTGGACCGGGCAACGCGTAAGACCCAGATATGGGAAGGCGTCCAGGCCGAAGCCGCGAAGGCAGGCGGCACCGCGCCCGAGGACGAAGCCCTACTGGAACAGGTTACCGACCTGGTGGAGCAGCCCTTCGCGTTGCTGGGGAACTTCGAGCCCGAGTATCTGGAACTCCCTGCCGCGGTGCTCATCACCGTGATGAAGAAACATCAGCGCTATTTCCCGGTGGTGGATGAGGAGGGCCACCTCATGCCCCACTTCATCACCATCGTCAATGGCCGGGACCGGGACCCCGACCTGGTGCGCGCGGGGAATGAGGCCGTGATCCGGGCCCGCTACGCGGACGCGGCTTACTTCGTTAAAGAAGACCGCAAACGCCCCCTGAAAAGCTTCAACCCCGACCTGGCCAAACTCACTTTCCAGGAAAAGCTGGGCTCCATGCTGGACAAAGTCCACCGCCTGGAGCAACTGACTCCGGCCGTGGCCGACCTGCTGGGCCTGAGCAATGAGGAAAAGGCCGCAGCCGCCCGCGCGGCCACCCTGAGCAAGGCCGACCTGGCCACCAGCATGGTGGTGGAGATGACCTCGTTGCAGGGCATCATGGGCGAGATCTACGCGCTGGACAGCGGCGAGTCGCCCGAGGTAGCCCGGGCCATCCGCGAGCAATACATCGTCAAGCCCGACGAACCCTTGAGCTCCGCGGGCCTGGCCCTGAACATCGCGGACCGGCTGGACAGCCTGGTGGGGTTGTTCGCGGTGGGCCTGGCACCCAAATCCACCGCGGACCCCTTCGGCCTGCGCCGCGCGGCCCTGGCCCTGGTGCAGACCCTCATGGCCTCGGGCCGGGATTTCGACATCCGCGAGGGGCTGAAGGCCGCGGCCCGGCTCCAGCCCGTGTCTCTCCCCGACGACGTGCTGGCCGAGGTCATGGATTTCATTGCCAAGCGCCTCTATGTGGCCCTGCGCGACGAGGGCTTCCCCCACGACGTGGTGGAGGCGGTCCTGGCCGAGCAGGCGTGGAACCCGGCCCAGGCCCGAGACGCGGTGGCCGCGCTGGCCGACGCGGTGCAGCAGCCCTGGTGGGAGGATGCGTTCACCGCCTACGCCCGGGCCAAGCGCATCGTCCGCAACCTGGATCAGACCTACGACCTGAACCCGGACGCCTACGCGGAGCCCGCGACCAAGGCCCTCCACGCCGCGTATGAGGGCGCGGCCGCGAAACTGGCCCAATCCCGCGACATGTTCACGCTCATCCAGCTTCTACGCGAACTGCAAGCCCCCATCAACGGCTTCTTCGAAAACGTTCTGGTCATGGCCGAAGACCCCGACCTGCGGGCCGCGCGGCTGGCGTTAGTCCAGCGCATCGCGAGCCTGCCAGACGGTTTGGCCGATTTGACAAGGCTGCGGGGGTTCTAAAAAATCTGTGTGGCGAAGTATTCGCATCATCAGCGCTCCCATTTTCCTCCGTATCGGCGGAGGCGCTCGCCGTCGGTCTGCTTTCGATTTAACCAGTTGGATAGTATAATGACGACATGGATACGTCGATTAGGGAGTACGCCCAATTATCAATGCCCTTTTTCGATTCCCTGCCTGAACGATGGGACGATAGCAATTCGTCGTATGAGGAAAAATTGAAGGCACTGTTGCAAAGCGACCTCGATTTTCAAGGGGAATCTGGGCAATACGCTTCCCATAATTTTCATGCTTTTCCGGCAAAATTTCCGCCCCAACTCCCCGCGCTTTTCATTGAGCACCTAACCAGTCCTGATGAAACCATCCTTGATCCCATGGTCGGTTCAGGGACCACCCTGGTTGAGGCGGTTTTGAGGGGACGGAACGCCATCGGTGTGGATATTGATCCGCTGGCTTTATTGATCGCCAAAGTCAAGACGACGCCGCTGGATCCTGTTTTGGTTGGGAAAACAGGCTTTGCGATAATCGAGTCATCCCAACGATTCATCCACGAAAGCCCCGATGCATTATGGCATATCAAGGAACAATGGACGCCCAGGACCCGAGAGTTTGTCGATTATTGGTTCGCGCCTGAAACCCAGATCGAACTGCTGGCTCTGAGCACATCCATCCAACAGGTTCTTGACAATGACCTACGGGCGTTTTTCATGTTGATTTTTTCGAGCACCATTATTACCAAATCAGGTGGAGTTTCATTGGCCCGCGATTTAGCCCATACTCGTCCGCATCGGGCCAAAGTGATTTTCTCAGTGACAGGTGAGATTATTGAAGGCGCTGAATTCGTTGAAAAAGAAAATCCCCGACTTCAACACATTTCCAAGGTGCTGACATCTCCCCTTGTTGAATTTGAAAAGCGCCTACAAAAAGCCGTCAATGGAATGAAACAGCTCAAGCGAAACCAAAAAGCGAAGGCCTTTTTGTCCCGAAGCGACGCTCAACGTTTGCCCTTGCGGGATAATGTCGTTGATCTCATCGTGACCTCCCCACCTTATGCATCCAACGCCATCGATTATATGCGCGCACACAAATTCTCGCTTGTCTGGTTCGGGTATTTGGTGGAAAGCCTAAGTCAAACGCGAAAAAAATATATCGGTAGCGAAAATACCCAGGGTTTAAAATTTGAGGATTTACCCGAACGCCCCAGTCGCATTATCGAGCATATCAGTGTGGTGGACCAGCGTAAAGGGTTGGTGCTGCGCCGTTATTTTTCCGAGACAAAGCGCATGTTAAAGGAGATGCATCGAGTACTCAAGCCGGGAAAGGCGGCCATCGTCGTGGTGGGAAGTTCTATCATACGCGGGATTGATACGGAAACAGGCCATTGTTTGGCCGAAATAGGTCAATCCATTGGCTTTCAGTTGGTTCATGTGGGTATTCGCAATCTCGATAGAGACAGGCGTATGATGCCAGCAGGACATCAAATCGATCCCACTTCCCAAATCCAACGACGGATGCATCAGGAATTCGTCATCGGCTTCACCAAATGATACGGGGAGACGATATGAACGCGTTATCGACATTTCGCAAGCGTTATCATGAGGAGGTTTGCGCCAGGGCCATTTTTCTGAAGCGGGGCGGGGTGCCCAGTATTGCGGATGTGGGGAGTAATCTGAGCGTTCAGATCGCTCAACAGATGCTAAAACAAATCGGCGTCCCCCTGCACTCGGGAAAAATCACCGGGCAGACTGCAGGAAAACATTTTGAGGAGGCTACCAAAGCATTTCTGGAAGCTGCCTTTGGCGTGCTTTACCATTTGCGCCCGGGAAAATGGATCTATTCTGTACAAGGAAGCATAACCGATTTCGCTCAGTATGCCCATTTGGCAACGCTGGCCAAACTTATTCAATCCTCGAAGGAGCTTCGAACAACGTTGGGAAGTTATGTGGTAAAGCCGGATATCGTTATCGGACGGATGCCGTTTACTGATGAGGAAATCAATGCGCGAGACCTCATTATCGAGCCTGGTTCCTGGCCCAAACTCACGCCGGCTAGAAGTCAAAATCGCGCTTCACCTCTCCCTTTTCTGCATGCAAGCATTTCTTGCAAGCTGACATTACGAAGTGACCGCTCTCAAAACGCCCGTACCGAAGGGCTAAACCTGATCCGCAACTGAAAAGGCCACACGCCTCACATCGTAGTCGTCACCGGAGAACCGATGCCTACTCGTATCGCTTCCCTGGCATTGGGTACAGGAGATATCGATTGTGTGTATCACTTCGCTCTTCATGAATTGCAAGAGGCTGTGTATGCTACAGGGAATGAAGCCGCCATCGAATCGCTAGAAATTATGATCGAGGGGGAACGCTTGCGGGATATCTCCGATTTGCCATTCGATTTAGCAATCTAAGAGACGTTGTCAGACACATCCTTATCCTGGTGCAAATCCTGCGCGACCTGCAAACCCCCATCAACGACTTCTTCGAAAACGTGCAGGTCATGGCCGAAGACCCCGACCTGCGGGCCGCGCGGCTGGCGTTGGTCCAGCGCATCGCGAGCCTGTCAGACGGTTTGGCCGATTTGACAAGGCTAAGAGGATTTTAACGGTCAACCAGCCCCAAAATCATTCCTTCTCACCGCTCGAGCCACCATGGCCCGAGCGGTTTTTCTTTGTTACATCACCCCGGTGGAATGATTGCCACCGACATCATTTTGTGCTCTAATAGCATGAATGGTGTAGATCAAACAATCCTGTGACGACGCTTTTGCTTTCCAATGCTCTCAGGGCAGGCGCTTCATGAAATTCAACCATCTTCTGGGTTTCCTGGCATCTCTTCTCTTGACAGGCATCATCGCTTCCTGTGTTCCTACCCAAGCATCCTCCTCACTCTTCCTCTATCCGTTAGACGACCGGTTGGATGCGCAACACTTCCAGTCAGCCCCTGGATCATCCCTTGCCATCCTCTCCCTGGACGGAGAAGAATGGGTGTTGTCGCTAAGTCAAAGAGAAACGACGCAGGATTTCCGGGCAATGGGCATCGAGGCGGAGACAATAGGGAGGATCCAACCCGATCAGGGTGAGCTCTATCTCGTGGAGTTCTACCCTTGGGATGCGGCGCTGGTGGAGTTGCCCGACCTCAACGCCTATGGTGAACAAATCTGGCAACAGGACCCCTACACCCTCCTGCAAACCAGCCCCGAGCAGGCCGCCGCCCTTTCGGAGATGGGGTTACGCCTATATCCGTTGGATGAACCTGTGCAAGTAATGGCCCGCCCCATCACGCTTCCTGCACTCCCTACTACCGCAGACCCATCTATCGAAAGCTTGCTGCGTCAACTGACGGCCACAGACATTCGACAATGGAATCAGCGTTTAAGTGGTGAAGTGTCCATTGAGATCGACGATCAACCTATCTGGCTGCGTTCCCGTTATTCACATTCCGCCAATGGTCGCCGCTCTGAGCAATTTGTCTTTGAACAACTTGAGGCCATGGGCTACACGCCACGTTACCATCGCTACAAAACGCCTTATGGCAAGGTGTGGCGTAATGTCGTGGTGGATATCCCCGGCCAAAAGCATCCCGATGAGATGGTGCTATTGATCGGGCATCTCGATTCCATCTCGTTTCCCACCAAACATGCTGGCAAGATAGCGCCCGGAGCTGATGATAACGGCTCGGGTAGCGCCGCTTTGTTGGCCATGGCAGACCTGCTCAAGGGTGTTTCCTTCGACAAAACGCTGCGTTTCGTGTGGTTTACCGGCGAAGAAATGGGGTATTGGGGCTCGAGGCCCTATGTGCGAGCTCTGGCCAAACAAGACGTCCATGTCATCGCCGCCATCAACGTGGACATGGTAGGGTATGATGGCGATCAGGACCGGGTGGTCGAAGTGCATACCGGTA
>WFTO01000047.1 GCA_015485435.1 Anaerolineae bacterium
GGCTGGAGCAGGTCCCAAGGGTTGGGCTGTTCGCCCATTAAAGCGGTACGCGAGCTGGGTTCAGACCGTCGTGAGACAGGTCGGTCTCTATCCGCTGTGGGCGTAGGGAGTTTGAGAGGAGCTGCCCCTAGTACGAGAGGACCGGGGTGGACCGACCTCTGGTGTACCAGTTGTCGCGCCAGCGGCATTGCTGGGTAGCTAAGTCGGGCAAGGATAACCGCTGAAGGCATCTAAGTGGGAAGCCTGCCTCAAGATGAGACTCCCCCACCTTTATGGTGATAAGTGCGCTGGAAGACCACCAGCTTGATAGGCGGCAGGTGTAAGCGCAGCAATGCGTTCAGCCGAGCCGTACTAATGCACGAAAGGCTTAATCTCTCTTTATGAGAAACGGTGATTGAAGTTCTCTCTTGTATCCTATCCAGTTTTTAGGGCGCCAATCCGAACAATGATTCATGCATTCAGGATTGATGATTAAGGTAGAGTCGTAAGCCCTTTGATCATTACGCTTTCATCCTTAACATTGTGAATAAAGCTCTCTTGGTGATTTTAGCGAGGAGGAAACACCTGGTCCCATTCCGAACCCAGCAGTTAAGCTCCTCAGCGCCGATGGTAGTTGGGGGGCGACCCCCTGCGAGAGTAGGTCATCGCCAAGAGAGCTTTTTCTATTACGGCATCATCGAACCGCCCTCCAGGGCGGTTTTTTGCTTTTCATTCCTGCTCGCGAGGTTAAATCATGGCATTTGGCGATCATTGGGAGTGGCGAGGCTTTGGGCGTGTTTCCGCCTCCTTTCGGGCATGGTTCTTGCAACTCCCCCCTCTAGCCCTGTCCACCGAGAATAGGCTCCACGACGAATATTTGTGGACGCCAGGCTGTATTCATAACGTCAAGTTGCGCTATGACGCCCTTAAGTTCAAGCGTTTTCTTGCTCGCGAGGGGCAGTTTGAAAGATGGCTTGAGGCAGAAAAGGACTTCCTGCCTTTCCCGCTTTCCCCAACACATCTTCAACAGCTAGAATCGTTGTTGAATGTCAGCTTGCCGCCTGCGCCCACCCATTCCATTGATCGCGATGCTTTTCTTCGCCTCATTGCACAGGCGCACCCACGAATATACCTCATCTCAGTAGTGAAACAACGTCGGTTGCATCGCTGGTTGTTGCAATCGGGCGAGGAGTTGATTGTGGAGTGGACGCACATTCTTCAGCCTGAACCTGTTGAAACCGTGGCTTTGGAATGCCAAGATCTTCCATCCCTGCGACACGCGTTTACGTTGCTTCGATCCAAGTTGAAAGCGATGCGTCCCATGAACTACGTGGCGGCGCTTTCTGAGTGGGTTATGTACTCTGAGACAGAATAAGCCAGCAGGTAATCGCGAGCAGAAATCGGCAAACTGCATGGGCTAAGCATGCCGACACAGCTTTTTTCCTGTCCCCTCATACTGGATGCGCCTTAGGGCTTCTTTTGTGGCATGGGAAGAGAATGGCGGCGAAAAACTATGGCTCTGGCTGGGCAATAAGCTCCCACCACAATGCCCAGTTCGGTTTGAGGTTTTCTGTCTGGGAACGTGAAGGAGTGACGTTCGCTGCTGTGACAGATTGCTCGCTATCCGTTTCTCTCTTGCTCGGAATGGGAACATAGATGGTATCGCCCGGTTGCACCCAGCCCAATTCCCGCTTGATGGTCTCATCCACCTTGGCTGGTGAAACGCTTTCAATGAAGGCCTGGTCGACGAGCTCTTGTTGGTTTTTTACCTCGTCAACGGCCTGATGTAGGCTGGCCAAATCCTTTTCTGCTGCGCGTATTTGCATAACGCTGCGAGCATATTTGTAGGCGAAGATGCTTAGCACGACGATGGAAAGAACAATCGCTGCCTGACGCAAGGTGAGTAGCTGTTTTTGTGTAGCTGTTTGTCTCGCCATGGTGAAAGCCAACCTGGATGGGCTGTTGGTCCCTCATCTCTCTTTGCATTGTAACGGATAGTCTTCCCGTTGGCAAAGCAAAGAAAAACCCCGTTTCCAAACGGGGTTTCTTACTGTGCCGATGGAGGGATTCGAACCCCCACGGGCCTATGCCCACTGCGCCCTGAACGCAGCGCGTCTGCCAGTTCCGCCACATCGGCGATTTATTTCATGATGTTGATTGTCATTTTACTCAGAACCGGGCAGTTTGTCAAGATTGAGCGTGCGTCGTTCCGTTCGTGTGATTTTGCGAGTATTGATGTACCAACGCTCAAAGGTGTTGAACCGATCTGCCGCTTCGTTCAACCGCCCGACTTCCATGTTATGGACAGCGGTGGAAGCTCCATATGTGTATAGCGGGTAATATAGCAGCAACGCGGGCAAATCCGTAGCGAAAATCCGTTGAAATTCGTCGTAAAGTTGTTTGCGGACATCGCGATTACTGGTTAAACGAGCCTGCTCCATCAAAATGTCCGCTTCTCGGTTTTGCCAGCCGCCGAAATTTTGCCCTTTAGGGCTGATCTGGGTGGAGTGCCAAAGGGGATAAGGATCTGGGTCTCCGTAGAGCTCAATGGAAACTAGCGCTGCATCAAACGTGCGGGGCAGCAGGAAGTCAGTAACCATGCCTGTAAAGGAAACAGGTTGTGGGGTTACCTTGACGCCAATTCTTGCCCAATCTTGAGCCATGGCCTGAGCGATGGCTATCGAGTGAGGGGCGTCATCGGTGAGAATGGTGAAAGCCAGAGAGGCGCCATCTTTCTCTCGGATTCCATCTTGATTTTCATCACCCCACCCGGCCTCTTCTAGTAGCGATTGCGCTTTTTGGGGATCGTAGGGATATCGAGGAATATCGGGGTTGTAGGCCCATGAGTTGGGGAGCATAGGACTATCGGCAAGTTGCCCCACGCCAGGGATGATATCTCTCAACAGCTTTTCTCGATCCAATCCGTAGGCAAGCGCTTGCCGAACGGTTTGATCGGCAAGGAAGGGCGCATTGGGAGCGTCGAAATTGAACAGTATCATGGTGTACCCCGGCAACGGCGAGGTGAATAGTTGCAGGTCGGGAATGGCTTCGGCTTGGCGTTGATACTCTGGCAAGATGCGTCGCACGCCATGAACCTCACCAGCTTCTGCTGCGGCCAGGATACTGGGATAGTCTGGGAAAAAGCGGAACTCTAACGCATCGAGATAAGGGGGAGTCTTGAATTGCGAAAGCACAGGCTCCAGGCGGGCATGTTGACTGTCGATCTCCACCAATCGGAAGCGCCCACTGCCAATGGGCTGGGTGTTCAATTGGGCTTTTGGAATATCAATTGGCTTGTATCGTTCCCAATAATGTTTGGGCAAGACGCCAAACCATCGGATGGTGACGTAATCGGGAAATGCAGCATAAGGCTGAGAGAGTCGAAAGACCACTGTGCGGTCATCAATTTTGGCTGCAATAACCGAACGCCAAAGGTTGGCCAGATCGGGCAACACTGGTAAATCTGGATCTTGCAAGAGTTCCACGGTGAAAATGACATCGTCCGCGGTGATGCGAAGGCCATCATGCCAGCGGATGTCACTACGCAGCGTGAATGTGAAGACATCGCTGTTCGGTCCCGCCTCCCATTTTTCCGCCAGATCTGGTTGCCATTCCCCATTTTCGTCGAGTTTAAGCAGCCCATTAAAAATGAGCGCGCATAAATCCCGATCGACCTCATTGTATTGACAGAGGATCGGGTTGATGTATTGGGGATTGCCCGCAACCCCTTCGATAAAAATTCCTCCGCGGGCGGGCGTTTCCTGGGATGTGTAGGAGTAAGTTACATAGCTTAGCAGTGCGACGATCAATAAGACGCCCAAGAGGGCGATCACCGCCTGCCAACGTACGTGCCGACTCAATTGCTTTGGGCCTGAGAGGTGAAGTTATCCGACCACGCGCACCGTAACGATGGTCAGCAACACGAAAAGGATGCTGAGCGCGATGGTGGCCTGATACAGGGTTTTTTCCAGGCCGCGCCGGGTGCGGTAAACGGTGGTGTCACTACCGAACACACTTCCCGCGCCGCTGTTCTGGGTCTGAAAGACGATAAGTACGGTAAGGGCAATGCCTAAAATGATCAGGGCAATGAGTAAAAATGTAGCCAAGGTAATTTTCCTCCGGTTGAAGTCAGCGAATTATTATAGCATCTGGGCCTTGCTGCGCCAAATTCAACTGTTTGTTTTGGGGACGTTTCGAAATGTTGGTGTATCCCTTACCTGGCATACGCCGTTTCGACGTTCTCACGAAAATGTGACCTTGTTATACGATGATACGTATGGACCGTTCCGTTTATTTGAAAGGCGTAACCCTATGAAAAGATGGCTCTCTGACAACGAAGCCGTTGCTTACGGCGTTTGGGAGGCGGACGTCGGCGTCGTCACTGGCTATCCTGGCACAAAGATTTTGGAGGCATTTGCTCGTTTTTCTCATGTATGCGCTGAGAGGTCTCCAAATGTGAAGGTGGCCCTGGATGTGGCCATTGGGTCGGCTTATGCGAGCATATGGGCATGGCGGTGATGAAGCATGTGGGTGTCAATGTGGCTGCCGATGTATTGATGTATGTAGCCATGACAGGATCGGAGGCGGGATTGGTCGCTGTTTTCGCCGATGATCTATCCATGCATTCGTCACAAAAGGGCCAGACAATCGACATGACGCCAAATTTGCCAGCATGCTGAAGGAAATCGCGAGTTTTGCTGTGGGCTTCGTCTTGAGTCAGATGGAGGATCGAGGTCGGAGCTTGGCGGAAATCGGTCCGTTGTTGTGTACAGGCTACGAGATCTGTGCGAAAGTTTATCCACGCAATGCCATCTTCTTTCGAGCGCAAATCCTTGACCTTTCCCTACGTGACGATGTAACCTGAATAGTGAGAATTCGGAGTGGGAGCATGTAACCGCGCTCCGAATTGCGCTAAGTTGACGTTCGGAATGGACGATTTAGATGAATTGGACGAAGGTGGATGCAAATAGACCATCCATCGCGTCCATATTCATCCTGTCATCTATTGCCGTTTTCACATCTCATGTTTCCATGATTTTCTATGAATACCTATCGTTTATTTATCGCTATCAATCTTCCGCCACAGCTCTTGAATGCGCTACGGCTATCGCAACGCCACCTTCAGCGCAAACTTGCCTCGTATCCGCTACGATGGGCGCGACCAGAGGGGATTCATTTGACTTTAAAGTTTCTCGGCGATACTGATGTCGCCCGGATTGATGATATCATCGATGTATTGATGCAAGTGGGTCATCGACATGCGCCATTTGAATTAGCAGTGGGTGGATTGGGGATGTTTCCCAACGTGAATCGTCCCAGCGTGCTATGGATGGGAGTGACGGATGAGCATGGGCGTTTGCGGCGGCTGGCGGAAGATGTCGATAAAGCCATGGCGCGAATGGGGTGGAAACGAGAGCGCCGTCCTTTCCAGGGACATTTGACCCTTGCCCGCGTGCAAAAGCGCGCCACCCCCCGTGAGCGTCGTCAGCTGGGCGCACTTATCGCCTCACTGCGTGGTTACGAGACCTTGGGAATACTCCCTGTGGAAACTTTTCAACTGATGCGCAGCCAGCTCCATCCCCAAGGAGCCATTTATACAACCCTTCACACCATCAGGCTAACCGCGGAGCCCCACCGCTCTCTGTAGGGCTCCGCGGTTTCATCAAGACGTTGTTTATGCGTAAGCAAGCTCTTCTGCGGAAAGAGCGTGCGCGGGCATGGGCGGCAAGGTTTCGTTGTTGCTGCCCTCGATGAAGGCTTCCAGATTTCTGCGGGCGACATCATCGGTGAATTGGATAGGAGGCGATTTTTTGAAGTAGGCGCTGGGAGCCACCAGAGCGCCTCTCAGTCCCCGGTCCAACCCCAGTTTCGCGCAGCGAACTGCATCGATAATCACCCCTGCGCTGTTGGGGCTATCCCATACCTCTAGCTTGAGTTCAATGTTCAGCGGCACATTGCCAAACGTGGTGCCTTCGATGCGGATATGGGCCCATTTTCTGTCTTGTAGCCAGGGAATGTAATCGCTGGGGCCTACATGGATATTTTCGGGGGGCAGCTCTGATTCAGTGAGCTGACTTGTGACAGCCTGGGTCTTCGAAATCTTTTTGCTGACCAGTCGTTCACGCTCCAGCATGTTCAGAAAATCGGTGTTGCCCCCAAAATTGAGCTGATAAGTGCGGTCGATGCGCA
>WFTO01000048.1 GCA_015485435.1 Anaerolineae bacterium
GCGTTACTCTATGTGGTTTCGACAGGGTGCAGCCCGCCTTCGACGCTCAGCGCCTCATCGTGCGACTGCAGTTGGCCAGCGCCCCGAATTGAAATTTAGCCCACATCCAGAGGTTGAAAGGAGATTGACAAGGGCTGCGAGCCTTGGCTACAATGCTTCACACGCGCACATTACGTCACATTTCATGGCAAAATGGAAGCAACGATTTTTTGACGCCAGCCTTACACTCCTGACATATAGCGAGAGACTCCAACCAGACGTGAATTTTTGGGATACCCACCATGCCTCAAACGATTTTTACATCCAATAGCACTGTGCAGACCAAAATCAAGCCTGCCGCCAATCCGGGCATTGTGCGGG
This sequence comes from Anaerolineae bacterium, assembly GCA_015485435.1. Taxonomy (GTDB): domain Bacteria; phylum Chloroflexota; class Anaerolineae; order J102; family J102; genus M2005. The sequence goes on from WFTO01000048.1 coordinate 361, forward strand.
TATACATCGCATTAATGAAACCGAAGATCATTTTTCTGTTGTTGATCACCACTTGGGGGGCGATGTTGGTGGCGGGAGAAGGCAAAGTGGGGTTTGTCACTTTTTTGTGGACCACTCTTGGAGGTATTTTGGCTTCAGGGGGCGCTAACGCCATCAACCATTATCTTGATCGGGATATCGATGAATTGATGTATCGCACTAAGCGTCGCCCTATTCCTGCAGGCTGGGTGAAGTCGTCGCATGCCATTGCATTTGGGGTTGTCCTGAATATCCTGGCTTTTCTTGTGTTTGCAACCCAAATCAATCTGCTTTCTGCCTGGTTGGCTTTGCTCGGTGCGATCTATTATGTGTTCATCTACACGATTTGGCTGAAACGGCGAACGCATCACAATGTAACCATCGGTGGCGTAGCTGGGGCCATTCCCGCCCTGGTCGGCTGGGCCGCGGTCACAGGGAGTCTAAGCCTGACGGCCTGGCTCTTGTTCCTGATCGTGTTTCTGTGGACGCCTCCCCATACCTGGGCCCTGACCCTGGTGGTGAAGCGTGACTATGCCCGGGTCGACGTGCCCATGTTGCCCGTATCGGTTGGAGAGGAAGAAGCACGTCGTCAAATTTGGATTTATTCCTGGGTGTTTTATCTCAGCACATTGGCTCCTACGGCGTTACGTAGCATGGGGTGGGTGTATTTTATCGTGGCGATGATCACGGGCGTCTTTTTCTTGCGCGGCGCCTATCGCGTCTATCGTGATGGTCAGAAGAAGGATGCATTCAGCTTGTATAAGTTTTCATTGCTACACTTGGCGCTTCTTTTTGCCGCCATGGTGGTGGATACCGTCATGGTCGCGCAATATCCCTGGATGATCTGGTGATATTCTCTCATTGCAGCGCTTGTACAAGCTGTTTGAATCGTTGCAATGCATGGACGCGGGGTTGGTTCGATTCTGGCGCAGCTTCCTCCTGAATGGTGAGAAAAACCGCCGTTGGGGGCCCCCAATGCCCTTGCGCATCTTGTCCTTCTACAAACAGGATGTGTCTTCCGGGAGCCATGCCGTTGGTATCGATGGTTGCGATGACCTGCTCCTGGCGCTCGTCAAATATGCCATCAATGGGCACCATGGTCCAGGCGTCGTTCGCCAGCCAGCTTGGCGCATCAATGGTGTATCGTGCGGCCTGAATCGTCTGGACAGGCTCTTCGCCATAGCCGCCACTAAAATAGCGGCTGTCATCCAGTGTAGCGGTTAGGGTCACTCTTTCGCCCGGGCGAATGCTATCGCTATCCGCATTCAGGGAAACAAGCACTACGTCCGGTCCTTTGGGAGTAAGATAAGGGCGTCGAGCGGATTTCAATGCGTAAAATAAGGCGGGCATATTGCGCGGGATGATGTCTTGCTCAAAGGTGGCGCAATCCTGAAAAAAGGTGTTGCCAATCTCAAAGGTGTAACTGGCTACGCCCAATTCGCCATATACAAAGTCCACCGTTGTGCCCGAAGCATTATAGAGACAATCGCTGCACACCTTGTAGCGATTGAAAAAACCGAATTTACGTCCCAGGGTCTGTAAGCCATCGCGATTAGGAGCCAGTTGTACGTCAGTCCAATCCCATGGAAATAGCACCAGTTCGCCAAAACTGTGAACAGAAATAAAAACTCCCTCGGCATCATTGGGAGCGGCATCGGTCTCGGCAGGTCCTCGTTGGTCTGGAAACAAAGTGCGTGCATACGCCTCGATGGCCTGCACTTCGGGCTCAGACGCGGGACCGGGCCCGCGATAGGTTTCATCGCAGGCATTTGAACTGGCTCCACCACGATTCCATTGAAAACTGCTGTTCCGATTTAAATCCACACCATAGTAGTACCCCCACTCGACCCGATCGAAATCACAACCATCATCAT
>WFTO01000049.1 GCA_015485435.1 Anaerolineae bacterium
CCTTAAATTCAAGGGAAAGGACCGCCGCGAGGGCAAGCGATGATGCAGGCCTCGCGATTCGGCTACGATTTAACGCGAAATGGAGTTTGTTGAGATGAGAATTGTAGCTCGCTGGCCGCGAGTAGCGTCATTGATCATGCTCGCTCTCGCCCTGGGGTATCTGGCCTGGTTGGGATGGGGGTTATTGCCTCAAAACCAGGTGGAGGATCGGCGTTTTCGCGGACAACGGGCGTTGACATGGGCCCAAGCCTTGTGCGATATTGGCCCACGGCCGGCTGGCTCGCAAGAAGCATTTATGACAGCCGATTTAATCAAGAAGCAGTTGCAGGATCAAGGTTGGGAGATTCGCGAGCAGTCCTTTGCTCACCAGAGCATACAATTGCAAAATATCGTGGGGATGGCAGGAGGCGCCGATGGCCCCGTGCTTGTCATCGCGACACATTACGACACGCGTCTTCTCTCCGACCGCGACGCCGATATCGCCCAGCGCGAACGTCCCACCATGGGGGCGAATGACGGTGCATCGGGCGTCAGCATTTTGTTGGAGCTTGCCCGCTCGCTGGATAAGGCCCGCCTGCAACATCGGGTGTGGCTGGTCTTTTTGGATGGCGAAGCCAATGCCGGGCTGCCCAAATGGGAGGGGAGCCTGGGAGCTTCTCAGTTCGTCAGCGCGATCAAGCCTGCGGGCGCCATCTATCTCAACAGGGTGGGCGCCAACGATGCGCGCTTCATGAAAGTTCCCGACGCCACCCCCATTTTTCAAGATCAATATTGGAAACAAGCCCAGCAATGGGGCTACAAGGCCCGTTATCTCGATCAAGTCGGCCCGACTATCCAGGATGCACATACCGTCTTCATGGCAGCCGACATCCCTACGGTGGCGATTATTCAGGCGGATGATCCCTACTACCACACGACAGAGGACATTTGCAGTCGCCTGGACGCCACTACCCTGGAAACCGTAGGCGTTCCGCTGGAGGCCTACCTGGAACAAGGCGATTTTTTCACGATCCTACCCGTATTAAACAAGTGAAAAAACAGAGCCTTCTCAAATCAACTTTTCGTTGCCACCCGAAACATATTGTGATAGTTCTATGACCAAAGCGCTAATTCAAATACAACCTGTTATCGAAAGAGGGCTGCTGGTGGGCGTGGCTTTCAAGGGCCAACCCGCATTGTTCTCTCTGGACGATAGCCTGGATGAACTTCAACGTTTGGCTGAAACGGCAGGCGTGACCGTAGTTGGTCGAATCACCCAGATGTTGGAGCGTCCGAACCCCGCCACCCTGATTGGCAAGGGCAAATTGGAAGAGTTGGTGGCCCGCGTGAAAAGTGAAAACATTCAAGTCGTCATCTTCGACGAGGAGCTCAGCCCTCGCCAACAGCGAGAGATCGAACGCGCTATCGATGACGAAAACATCAAGGTGCTGGACCGAACGGCACTGATTTTGGATATTTTCGCCCAACACGCCCACACCAAAGAGGGAGCGCTTCAGGTGGAGCTGGCCCAATATGAATATCGTCTCCCTCGACTGACTCGCGCCTGGACGCACCTGGCTCGCCAGGCGGGTGGCCGCGCGGGCGGCGCCACGGGCGGCGTAGGCGTGCGCGGGCCCGGTGAAACCCAATTGGAGATCGACCGTCGCGAGATCAGTCGAAAAATCGCGCAACTCAAGCGCGAACTGGAAGAAGTGCGCGCCCATCGAGAACGGTATCGCTCGCGTCGGCGCGAATCTCATCTTCCCCTGGTGGCTCTGGTCGGTTACACCAATGCCGGAAAATCCACCCTTATCAATGCATTGACGCCAGCGAAAGTGCTTGCCGCGGACAAACTCTTCGCCACCCTCGATCCCACTACCCGGAAGATGCTCCTCCCATCCGGTCGCGAGGCGTTGATAACCGACACCGTAGGTTTCATCCAGAAGCTACCCACCGATCTGGTGGCAGCTTTCCGCGCCACTCTCGAAGAAATTCTAGAGGCGGATATTATCCTTCATGTGGTGGACGCGTCCCATCCCAATGCATTGGAACAAGCCAGCACCGTGGAAGAGGTGTTGGATGATTTAGGGGCCGGCCACATCCCCGTGATCGTGACCTTCAACAAAATCGATCTGCTGCCCGATATGGTCCCATCCCCTGCCCTTTTGGAAGATTATCCTGATGCGGTTCCCATCTCAGCGCTGAAAAATATCGGCCTGGACGCGCTGCTCACCAGGATCGAAGCGGAGCTCATCGCCCGCATGCAGCCTATCGAGGTGATGCTTCCTTACGAACGTGGGGAGCTTGTCGATCTTTTTCATATGTTTGGCGCTGTGGAATCGGTGCAGCATCAAGGGGATGGGGTATACATCCGGGGCAGGCTGCCGACCACCCTGGTGGGTAGATTCGAACGCTATGCCGTGACGCCGGAGGCGCATCCTCGATCAGTCAAAAATACATGACAAAAGCCGCCAGTGCATCCTGGCGGCTTGAGAGATCTACGATGCGTCATCTTCCGTTGACGCAGGTGGTTGCTCAGATGCAGCAGCGGATTCGGTTGGCGCATCTTGCTGCGAGGCCTGTTCCATACGATCGATGATCTCTGATAACTCTTGATTGATGGTGCGCAGGGTGTTGATCAGGCCTGTCTTTAGATTCTCCGTCACCGGCGCGGCCTTCAGTTCCTCCACGGTAGCGGTGGCCTTCTTTGCCACCTCTTGCGTGACTTGAGATTCGCGAGCTTTGTTAATGACTTCATTCACTTCTTCAATTACGGTTTGTGCTCCCGTGGCCACCTCTTTGCGAATCTCTTGCAGTTGAGGCGATTCCAGGACCTCTTTGATGAGTTCGCCGAAATTTTTTCCTAAACGCGTGAGTTCCTCCACAAAAGGATTTTGCTCTGGGGGAGTGGCTTGGGGTTGTTCCTTGACTTCATCTGACATAGCTCGCCTCCATGTCTGCATAGGGGATTTGGGGTTGTTCATCACATGATACGCTTGACCAGGGGAATGGGTTTCAGCAGTCAATAGTTTGGGAGCAAAGGGCAAAAAAGGCGTTGTACGAGATAGTCATGGGAAGAAGACACATATGCCGATCGTTGGATGATGAAACCTTTCTACGGGGAAAGGCGTCAATCAATTAAGGGGTTTCACATGGTCATGGTCACGCATGAATTCGCCGTTTTCCCTCAAATGCGTGTATGATTGAGAGGAAAAGTTCGGCAAATTCCAAATCTCAAAATCATAAAAAAGGAGTCCAAAATGACCGTTGTAGAAATCCTTGACATCCGCGCCCGAGAGATTCTTGATTCTCGCGGGAATCCCACCGTTGAGGCCGAAGTCTTGTTGGATGATGGTTCGATTGGACGCGCCGCGGTGCCATCAGGCGCATCAACGGGTATCAACGAAGCCCTTGAGCTCCGAGATGGCGATTCCGAACGCTTTCTGGGCAAGGGCGTTATCAAAGCCGTCGAAAACGTGAATGGTCCCATCGCCAATGAACTTATCGGCATGAACGCCTTGGACCAGCGAGGCGTGGATATGGCCATGATCGAGTTAGATGGCACGCCAAACAAGGCCAAATTAGGTGCGAATGCCATCCTGGCCGTCAGCTTGGCCGTGGCCAAGGCCTCCGCACGAGCGACATTCCAACCGCTGTATCGCTATATTGGGGGCGCCAATGCCCATACTTTACCGGTGCCCATGATGAACATCATGAATGGCGGGGCCCATGGCGGATGGGTGACCGATTTCCAGGAGTACATGGTAATGCCTGTGGGAGCCCCCTCCTTCCGAGAGGCTTTGCGTTGGGGTTCAGAGATTTATCATCACCTGAAAGCGGTCTTGAAGGAGGCTGGATATAGCACACGCGTGGGCGATGAAGGCGGTTTTTCCCCCGCTTTCAAGCATGGCAATCGCGAACCTTTAGACATGATTCTGAAGGCGATTGACCGCGCAGGGTACAAAGCGGGCGAAGAGGTGTTCATTGCCCTGGACCCAGCGACTTCAGAGATTTATGAGGATGGGAAATATCATCTCAAAACCGAAAACAAGGTGTTATCGAGCGAAGAGATGGTCAGGCTGTGGGAGGCATGGATCCGTGAATACCCGATTATTTCTCTTGAAGATGGCATGGCCGAGACCGATTGGGATGGTTGGGTGATGCTCCATGAGGCCCTTGGCGACAAAGTTCAGTTGGTAGGCGATGATTTGTTGGTGACGAATGTGCAATTCCTGAGAAAAGCCATTGATCTGAATGCCGCCAACAGCATCCTCATCAAACTGAATCAGATTGGTAGCCTGACGGAAACCATCGATGCAGTGCATATGGCGCAACGCGCGGGTTGGACTACTGTGATTTCCCATCGTTCCGGCGAGACGGAAGACACGACCATTGCCGATCTGGCCGTGGCTTTAAATGCCGGACAGATCAAAACGGGCGCGCCGGCTCGCTCTGACCGTGTGGCCAAATACAATCAACTCCTGCGCATCGAGGAGGAGTTAGAAGAAAGCGCCACCTATCCGGGACCAAGCGCTTTTTATAACATCCGCGGCTAACCCCTGGTGTTCACCCATGTGTGTGCGGATGGGGCCGATGGGCATCTCATCCGCACACAGCTTCACTTTGGCAGCGCATGCGTATGAAACGTGAAAGGAAAACTTCTGGCAAACTTACTCCAAGACAGGAAACGATTCTAGAGCTCGTTGTGCGCGAGTTTGTCGCGTCTGCAGAGCCCGTAGGGTCGAAGCGGTTGGTGCAAGCCTATCAGCTCGATTTCTCTCCGGCTACGGTGCGGAATGAAATGAAGCGATTGGAGGAATTGGGGTATCTGACGCATCCTCACACGTCGGCCGGACGAGTGCCCACGCACAAGGGATACCGCTATTTTGTGCAACATTTGTTGCCCGAAACGAGATTGCCTTCCACGTTGCGCCGAACTATCCAGCATCAGTTTTTTCAGGTGCAGGGGGAAATGGATCAGTGGGTGCAGCTGTCAGCCAGCGTGCTGGCCCGCACCGCGCGTAGCGCTGCCATCACCACGGCTCCAAGGGCTGAACATGCACGTTTTAAGCATCTTGAACTCATTAGCTTACAGCCTCATACGGTGCTCCTGGTGTTGGTATTGCAAGGAGGCTCTGTTCGCCAGCAGATATTGACTTTGGAGGAGCCGCGTACGCAGGCTGAATTGACCATGATCAGCAATCAGTTGAATGAATTGCTGGCGGATCGCGATTGGCCGCAGATTCAGCGTCTGGAGACGGATCTGGAGCCTTTGTCCCGACGGGTGATGCAAATGGTGGGTGAGACCCTTTATCATGAAGATCAAAGGCTGGATGAGGTCTATCATGAAGGGTTGATCTATATGTTGGGCGCGCCTGAATTTTCGGACCAGGCCTCGGCACAACAAATTGTTGAAGTCTTTGAAAACCCTATTGTGTTGGAGCCGTACCTTACCGAAGCCCGTTATCTCCCCGGTGTCCAGGTCATTATCGGTGGCGAGGGGCCTTATGCGCGACTTCCTAATGTCAGTTTGGTGCTTTCTCGTTACGGAAGTCCGCATCATGCCGCCGGCGTGGTCGGGGTCATTGGTCCCTGGCGCATGCCTTATGCGCGGACGATCTCCGCAGTGCGGTTTATCTCGCAATTGATGACAGAACTCCTTTCTGAGATTTACGGTTATCCGGCATTGGCAGATGAGGAGAAGGAATCGGAGATCATTGTTACCCCTGGTGAACAGGATAGCGTAGAGTAAATGGTTGTTTTACTGATGATGGGTTTACCAAACATATCGGAGTGACTTATGAAAAAGTTGATGTACGCGCTGCTTCTTTTTGCGCCTGTGGCAATTCTGGCTGAGTTTCTGCATTGGTCTGCGTTGATCTTGTTCGCAGCTTCGGCGTTGACCATTGTCCCGTTGGCGGGATTGCTGGGAGACGCCACCGAAGCCCTGGCCGCGAAGACTGGGCCACGTGTCGGTGGTCTGCTGAACGCCACCCTGGGAAATGCAGCGGAACTCATTATTGTTATTATCGCGGTGCGCGCCGGACAATTGACCCTGGTGTCGGCATCGATCATTGGGTCGATTCTGGGCAATGTGTTGCTGGTTCTGGGTGCAGCAATTTTGCTTGGCGGTTTGAAGCATGGTGTACAACGGTTTGATCGTGAACAGGCGGGCCTGGATGCGACCATGCTTTTTCTAGCGGCCATCGCTATCGCGGTCCCATCGCTGTTTAATGCTGCGATTGAGCCCGATTTTGCCAAGGTGGAAGGTTTAAGCCTGGCGGTTGCAGTGGTGATGTTGGTGATTTATGTGCTGGCGATAGGTTACACCCTGTTCGGTCGCAAACCACAACCTCAAACTACCGGGCCTGCAGCCCCCCCGCCCGCGCATGACGGTCCCCGATGGAATCTGAAGGTTTCGTTGGTGGTGCTGATCGTCTCTGTGGCGGCGATTGCGCTTTTCAGTGAGCTACTCGTGGCGGCGGTTGAGCCCGTCACCGAGCAGTTGGGCTTTAGCGCCTTTTTTGTTGGCATCATCCTTATCCCCATCATCGGCAATGTGGCGGAGCATGTTGTGGCCGTAGAGGTGGCCATGAAAAACCACATGGAATTGAGCTTGAATATCGCACTGGGGTCGAGCTTGCAGATCGCTTTGTTTGTGGCGCCGCTGATTGTCTTGGTTTCACCGCTACTCGGTCATCCCTTCGCCCTGGAATTCAACACTTTTGAGCTGATCGCCCTGATTTCAGCCTCTGTCATTGGGGCGTTGGTGGCCATCGATGGCAAATCGAATTGGCTGGAAGGGGCGATGTTGCTAGCCGTGTATCTTATCCTCGGGATTGCCTTTTTCTTCTTGCCCAGTTTGATCTGACATGGCGCTTAAATTATGGCTGGATGTTCAAAATATGCCATTCGCCATCGCTTGCTGTGAGATGCATGTCGATGGGGGCCAGGGCGTCGGGTAAGAAGATGGTTGCCGGCGTTTTTGGGTTCAATGCGATGGATTGTGAGTAGGTCTGGTCGCGTGCATCGATGATGTTTAGTTGGCCAGACCAGGGGCGCACAGTGTAGAGCTGAAGATGCAACCCATTTTTGGCGGACTGCAGATAAACCGCTCCCTGATCGTCAGCGTATCGGATGCCATCCAGCCCGATGATGGGGTACCAGAGTTCATCCCAGGCGTAGATGTCGCCCGGTTGCAAAGGAAAACGTTCATCATAGGTGGGGGTGAGTCCGCCCTGAAGCTCGACATAAGCGCTGCCGTCATCGGTGTACAGGTCGGCGGAGATGGGATCAGTCCATCCAAAGCCAAATCCCTTCAACCCGGGCATGTCTTCGGGTGAGAAGATGCGCACAACGCCCTCTTTCTCAGCCACATCATACACAGCCGCCCAGCGGTTTTGGGCTTGGGGCGCGGCGAAAAAGCCCAGCCATTGACGCCATGCGCCCAGGCGGCTCAGGTCTCGTCCCTGGTAT
>WFTO01000050.1 GCA_015485435.1 Anaerolineae bacterium
ATGAAACGCCGATAAAGAACGATAGCAAATAGATGGACGGGCGTCGCATCCTTTGCCTGGAGATGGGGGTTAGGACTGGACAGTCGTTATGGAAAAGAAGAACAATGGCGAGTCTAGTTCGTGCTTTTGCGTTGCCTGGGATGCAAAACAAGGGCCGATGGTTGCCCATCGGCCCAGGCTGGTCGGGGCGGGGCGATTCGAACGCCCGACCTCTTGAACCCCATTCAAGCGCGCTACCGAGCTGCGCTACGCCCCGACAGCAGATGTAAGTATATCGAAAGGCGTGCACACTGTCAAGTTTTCTCCTGTTTTTGGGGTGCGTTTCAGGTGAAGGTCCATTTCCCCCTGTTTGGTCGAGGCAAAGTTAAGTTCCCTTTTGGGCGTGGGTCTACCCGACGCCCGGTAAGATGTGTCGGTATTCATCATTCGGCGTATGCTACATTAACGAATCCTCAAACGAAACACACCTTCGTACAATTTCGTGAACCTTTTTCATGAACAAGTACTCAGTCAACTGTAGTTTGATGGCAACACCTCAGGTAGGCGTAGGTCCGCCTCTGGTGCGAAGTGCCTAAAGAGCTCGAGCTCGCTCGGTCAGTGCCTTGATACAGTACAAGTGCATGGGGTGACGCCGCACCATGTGAGCCCCCTGCCGACGTGTCAGATTTTCAAGATAAATTGCCCGAAATTCGCACACGTGCTATCATCCTAGCATGTCGTTTTTAGCGATTGTCCATGATTGGTTGAACCAAGTGGGTGGGGCGGAGGATGTGTTGGCAGAACTGCACGCCCTCTATCCTGAGGCCCCCATTTACACCTCTATTTACGCGCTCGAGAAGATGCCGGCGTTTATGCGCGAGTGGGACATCCGTCCTAATTGGATGAATCGGCTGCCTGGCATTCATGAGCGCCATCAACCCTATCTTCCCCTCTATCCATTGGCTTTTGAACGGGTTGATTTGACCGATTATGATGTGGTCTTGAGCAACAAATCGGGCTTCTGCCATGGTGTAAAAGTCCGGGAGGACGCGAAACACATTGATTATTGCCTGACCCCGACTCGATATATCTGGCTGACCGATGCTTACCTCCAACGGGAGGGATTTGGGAAAGGAGTGGCGTTGGCCATCAAGCCCGTGCTGGCTTGGCTAAAACGGTGGGACTACGAGGCCGCGCAGCGTGTTACGCACTTCGTGGCTATTTCGCGCGAAGTGCAGGAGCGAATTCGTCGCTTCTATCATCGCGAGAGCATTATCATCTATCCTCCTGTGGATGTTCATCGATTTCGTCCCAACCATCGCCCGCCAGAGCCTTTTTTCCTGGTGCTTAGCCGTTTGATTCCCTACAAACGGATAGATTTAGCTATTAGAGCATGCAACTTGGTGGGATGCAGGCTCATTGTGGCAGGGGATGGGCGCGACCGTGCAGCTCTGGAGGCCATCGCCGGGCCAACCATTGAATTTCGAGGGCGAGTGACCAATGCCGAAGCGGAAGATTTGATGGCTCGTTGTCAGGCGTTTCTCTTTCCTGGCCTGGAAGATTTCGGCATCACGCCCCTTCAGGCGCAGGCCGCAGGACGGCCGGTGATTGCCTTTGGCGCGGGCGGCGCCTTAGACACTGTCATTCCAGGGGTGACCGGTGAATTTTTCAATGACCCCACACCCGAGGCCCTGGCCGAACTCCTTGCCAATTTCGATCCAAATCGCTATGATCCAGATGCGTGTCGGGCCAATGCCGAGCGCTTCAGTGCTGAACGTTTTCGCCAAGAGATGGGCGACTATGTGGAACGAGTTGCTTCTGGCCAGGAGCCTGCTTCCGCCTATCTTTAACAGGTCATGAACGACTTCCCCGCCGCGGTCTTGTGGCTCTTCCTATTGATTTTCGCGGGGTGTGTGTCGACGCCTGCGACTACCTCCCCCGCGGTTCGGGCCCCCTCTTCGCCTAGTCCAATTCCATCATTGCACATCGAAAAAACTACCATTGGCCTTGGACGCAGCCTGGAAGGTTTGTTGGTCATCGAAGGGCATTGCGTCCGCGTACAAGGGATGGCATTGGCCTGGTCGAGGACCACGAACGCGTCCGTACTAGACAACGTCTTCCGCTTCCAGAATCGACAAGGAGAAGTCCTCCTCTTGCATTCAGGAGATAGAGTGCTTGTCGACGGCGGTTGCATTATCCGAGACCCTGAATGGAGTTCTGACTGTGTTACACCGACGCTGGAGGAAGCGCGTGCGACCTCTCCCTGTGAGACGGGGCCTTATTTTATCACTTCGCGTATCCGAAAAATCACTCCAACCCTTCAACCACCACCCTCTCCATAACTTATGAATTCAACAATTCGAATCATCTTGATTGGTTTTGGCTCTGTCCATCAATCGTTTGTGCGATTGCTCCTCGAAAAACATCCTGTGCTGGAACGAAAATATGGGCTGTCTTTTTCCGTGGTTGGTGTGGCCGATAGCCGCGGCGCGGTCGTCCATCCAGAGGGATTGACATTGGAGGCGCTTTTGGCGCATAAGCTTCGTGGAGAGAGCGTAGCCACCTTTTCGGAAGGTCAGCCTGTTTCCGATGCGTTGACACTGGCGCGAACGGGGGGTTACGATCTGTTGCTAGAAGCCTCGCCTGTAAATCTATCCGACGGCGAACCCGCGCTCAGCTGTGTACGTTCCGCTCTTTATCGCGGCAAAAGCGCCGTGTTAGCGAATAAAGCGCCGCTAGTCCTCGATTTTGCAGGATTGCATGCGCTGGCCGAGGAGCAGGGAGCGCAATTGGCTTTCAGCGCCACGGTATGTGGCGGCCTGCCCGTGATCAACGTCGGCCAACGGGATCTCATTGCCGCGGATATCCACCGCGTTGAAGGGATTTTCAACTCAACCAGTAATTACATCTTGACGCGTATGGCGTCTGGAGAAAGCTATGAGGAGGCTCTGTCCGAAGCGCAGCGCCGGGGCCTGGCAGAGACCGATCCCAGTTTGGATGTCGATGGTTGGGACACGGCCAATAAATTGGTGATCGTCGCCAACGCCATATTGGGCCTTCAGGCAAAGCTAGAGGATGTTTCCGTCAGTGGCATCCGGAATTTGAGCCGGGCGCAGATGATGCAAGCGCGCGCCTCGGGCCAGATGTATCGGCTGATTGCCACTGCCGAGCGTAGCGAGGAAGGCTGGCGTCTTGACGTGCGCCCCCGCTTGGTGCCGCTGGATAGCTTTCTGGGCGGGGTGGATTTATGGGAAATGGCTATCGTTTTTTATACGGACATCTTTGAAGATATGTACTTGAAGATCGATGAACGAGGCCCCATGGCCACAGCAGCGGCCATGTTGCGTGATGCTGTTCATGCCGTAACGGACTGAATCCGAAGGCTTTTTGTCATAATCATTCCTCAGAAATTCTTCTCCTCTCATTTTAACAAAACGTATGAAATCGACAACTCACATTGATCGTCCAGTGCAACGCACTCCCGTTGATAGAATCGGATACCGCTTTCAGAGATTTGCTCATATCGAGGGCATCAGCGGCATTTTGCTGGTTGCCGCCACCCTGATCGCTCTGATTTTGGCCAACTCCCCCTGGTCCGAGTATTATTTCCGCATCCTCAGTATTCATTTTTCCGTCGGCTTTGGCGAGCAGGCGAGCATCAACGAACCCTTGGTTCTGTGGATTAACGACGCCTTGATGGCCATCTTTTTCTTTGTCGTTGGCCTGGAGTTGAAACGGGAGGTAGCTATTGGAGAGCTTTCTTCGTTTCGCAAGGCGATCTTGCCGGCGATGGCTGCCATGGGCGGCATGTTGATCCCGGTGTCGATCTTCTGGGTATTCAATCGCCATGATCCAATATCTTTGGAGGGATGGGCTATTCCCATGGCTACGGATATAGCCTTTGCCATTGGCGTATTATCTCTGGTGGGAAGACGGGCGCCCCTGACGCTTTCTGTGTTTCTGACTGCATTGGCCATCGTTGATGATATCGGCGCTATTCTGGTTATCGCCTTCTTTTACACCGATCAGATCAATTTTGCGATGCTTATTTTGGGGCTGTTATTGGTTGCTTTTTTGTTTGTGTACGCCAAAATGGGCGGGCGTTGGTTGATCGTTTATGGCGTTTTGGGCATTGTCATCTGGGTGGCGATCTTTTTGTCAGGGGTTCATGCCACTATTGCGGGAGTTTTGGTGGCGTTGACTATCCCGGTGCGAACTCGCGTTGATGCGAAAGACTTCAGTCTTTGGATGCGTAAATTGTTGGACTGGTTTGATAGCGAGACGCGTGAGAATGGCGGCAAGTGCGTGCCAACATCGGTCCAGCGTACGGCCTTACTGGAGATGAATCGAGCCATCGAGCATGTCGATTCGCCTCTGCATCGCTTGGAACATGCATTGCATCCATGGGTGGCATTTTTGATTATGCCTCTCTTCGCCCTGGCGAATGCTGGCATCACCATCAATCCCGATTTGCTAGGAGCCCTGTTGTCGCCGTTGGCCATGGGTATCCTTTTGGGGTTGCTTATCGGTAAGCCACTGGGCATCGTTGGGGCCACCTGGCTGGGGACCAAGTTGAAGCTTGGCGCCTTACCCAAGGGCGTTTCTTGGAGGCATGTGTTGGGCGCAGGCGTGCTCGCAGGGATGGGCTTTACCATGTCCATTTTCATTACAACACTTGCCTTCAGCACATCATCCGGTCATGCTGAACTGTTTGGCTTAAGGTTGGCAAGTCCGGCCATGTTGGCGACTGTGGACATGGAGCAGGTCCAAAATCTTGCCAAACTGGCCATTCTGGTTGCTTCCACCATCGCCGGCGTGGTCGGCTATCTGATCTTGCGTGGTGCGCCCATCAGCGCCATCCGGGCCACTCGGGTTACCCCACCAGAGCGAAGCTAAATAAATTTTGGAAAAATTTGGGAAAAAGGCTTGACAGCGAACATGCGTTTGGGTTATACTGAGTCCAGAAAAAATGTTCTGGACGCTCTCTGGAGACCCAAATCATGCCCCGACGCGCATCGAAAGAACTCCGACCTCGCCAAAAGGCGATGCTTGAATTTATTCGAAAATTCATTGAAGATCACGATTATCCCCCCACCATCCGCGAGATCGGCGCGGCCGTAGGCATTTCTTCCACGTCGGTCGTGAACTATAACCTTGACCAGCTGGAGCAAAAGGGATACATCATCCGTAACCGAGAGGTCTCGCGCGGGTTGCGTTTGGTCGATTCAAGCTTCACCCGACGCACCCAGAATATTCCTTTTTACGGTGAAATCGCTGCCGGGAGTCCTATTCCGATTCCAGAAGACACCGCGAATGTTTTGGAATATGTGGCTGTGCCTTCCGACATGCTTCCCGGAAGCGGTGATGTGTTCGCTTTACGGGTCAAGGGACAGTCGATGATCGACGCCTTGGTGGATGACGGCGACATTATTTTGGTGCGCAGCCAACCACAGGTGGAGACTCGAGAGATGGCGGTTGTGGAGATTTTAGAGCCCCCTGAGGATGCAGGCGCCACGTTGAAATATTTTTACCATCATGGGGATAGGATTGAGCTTCGGCCTGCCAACCCCGATCCTGCTTACCAACCGATCTTTGTGTCTCCTGAACAGGTGCGGGTGCATGGCAAAGTGATCGGCGTTATCCGTCGTTATCAGTGACGTGTTGTTTGGGGTTTGGTTGCAGTTGCTCATTCGTTACAAGTGAGCGATGCTTCATGAAGGCGGCCTTGTCTTTCAGGCGGACGAGATGGATGAGGCGGGCCGGCGATCAGGATGTCGCCAGTCCAGACAATCTCTTTTTGAAAAGGGGCCTGCCTTATGGGGCAGTTTTCCACAGAACAGATGGGGCAATAATCTGAAGAACAGGGATCAAAATGGATAACAACCTGTCCTGGCGTGGCTAATGCTTCCAGGAGGGCGGATTCGATCTCCTTGTGAATCTGATGCGCTTGATATATTTTCCAATAACAGGGAACGACAAGGTGAAAGTCGATATAACGGACAGCGCCACTGCGCCAAGAGCGTAGATGATGTGGGGCGATCCATTCAGGCCGACGTAACTTTTGCAAAGTTGCTGCAACCTGGGTTAAAAAGGCAGGCTCGGCTTTGTCCATAAGGCCGCCAACTGCCTCATCCAGCAAATGGTACCCCGATTTGAGGATGTTTAACGCCACCAGGATGGCGACCAGGGGGTCAAGCCAGTACCATCCGGTGAGCCACACCAGGGCCAGTCCAATGATCACGCCAGCGCTGGTGATGGCGTCCGCCTGCACATGCCTTCCGTCGGCGACCAGCGTGGCCGAATTGGCCCGTTTGCCCGACCGGATGAGGTAGCTTCCCAAAAGCCAGTTGACAACTCCACCAATGACCAACAACACCAGGGCAATATCCAGTGACGGCAGTTCTTTGGGGTGTAACAGAGTGGGAATGGCGGTCCAAATGATAGCGATGGCGGCCATGACAATGAGGGCGCCTTCAAACCCCGCAGAGAAAAACTCGATCTTCCCATGACCATAGGGGTGGGT
>WFTO01000051.1 GCA_015485435.1 Anaerolineae bacterium
CAACTCAATTTGCACGGTTTGCCAGGCGGCCGGGTCCAGCGCACCATGTTCATATTCTTGTTTCAGTCTGGAGTAGGCTGCACGTGCTGCCAGCAAGCGAGCATGAATACGTTCGTATTCCTTTTCGGATTCCGACTGGCCGGTTAAACCCAGCTTACGCAGCAATGGACTGATGGTGGTCGCCTGCACCAACAAGGTGAAGAGAACCACAGCAAAAGTCAGGGTCAAAATGGTCTGGCGACCGGGATAAGTGCGGGGGATGCTTAAAGCCAGAGCCAGGCTGACCGCACCGCGGAGTCCCCCCCAGAACAGAATGTGCTGATAGGCGGATGAGACGCGATTGCGCAACAGCCTGCTGACAAAACTCAACCCATACACCGAGACGGCTCGACTGATCAACACTGCCGCCACCGCTGCGCCAATAAGCAACAGGATCTGTTGTTCCAGGGTAGGAAACACCACCTCCATGCCGATCAAAATAAACACCAGACTGTTCGCCAAGAAGGCGATGTATTCCCAAAAGTTCATCAGCACCATGCGTGTTGTGGGCGACATACTTTCATCGCTGCGATTGCCAATCAGCATGCCTGCGAATACAACGGCCAATACGCCGCTGAGATGAAATTGCTCCGCGAGGAGATAAGCGCCATACGCAACAATGGTGCTGAGCGTGATCTCGATCAGGTGATCATCGACATGAGAAAAAATAAGGTTGGCCAGGACACCTGACACAATGCCGATGCCGATGCCGCCAAAGGCGACAAACAAAAACTGCTTGACAGCTTCGATGAGGTTCAAATCCAGCTCTGCAGTGCCAGACACGAACAAAGCCCCAGTGATCAGATGAAAAACGACGATAGTCGTGGCGTCATTGAACAG
This sequence comes from Anaerolineae bacterium, assembly GCA_015485435.1. Lineage (GTDB taxonomy): Bacteria > Chloroflexota > Anaerolineae > J102 > J102 > M2005. The sequence goes on from WFTO01000051.1 coordinate 880, forward strand.
GCTTTCGCTTTCCACCAAGGTGGCCAGTCGTTTCGGCGCGCCCAACGCTTTGAAAAGAGAGACCACCGCAACCGGATCGGTGGCCGCAATCAGAGAGGCGAAGATCAATGCGGTGCGCCAGTCCAACAGACCGGTCATGTACAGAATGCCAAACACCACCCCCATCGTGATCAACACCCCGAATACAGCCAGAAGCAGCACCGGCGTAAGCACCTTGCGAAAGGTGTGATAATCGATGTGGAGCGCCGCTTCGAACACCAACGGCGGCAAAAATAGCAACAGAATGATCTCTGGCGTCAATTCGAAGCGAATGGTTTCCTGAAAGGAAAGCGCCAGTCCCACCAACACCAACGCCACCGTATATGGCAACTTGATGCGATGGGCTGCCATTGCTACGACGAAAACCAATAGCAATAGTTCGACAAACGTCAGTTCGAGGGCCAGAAGATCGCCAGGCATGGTTGAAAAATGAAGGCTTTGAGGATGAGCAACGCACAGGTCTGTGAAGCCCCAGCACATAACGAAGGGCCTCGGCGGATGTCTCTCAAAGCGACAACGAAGAAGGTGAATTTAGTGCAAGTATAGCACGTGGCTATGAAAAAACCGAAGCGCCAAGCTCATATACTTTGCTAATGCAAGCCTAATATCCTGCATATATTCGGGGCGTATGCTTTAGACAGCAAACAATCGGGCGAAAAATCCGCCCGTTCGTGAGCACTTATCACCTGTTCACAAAAACCCTGAGGAGGATTATCAGAAATGGCAAAAATTGTAGGCATCGACCTTGGTACAACCAATAGCGTCATCGCAGTGATGGAAGGCGGTGATGTAACGGTTATACCCAATGCTGAAGGTGGACGCACGACGCCCTCTGTCGTGGCTTTCAATAAAAATGGTGAACGTCTGGTTGGCATGACGGCCAAACGCCAGGCAATCGTAAACCCTGAAAATACGTTTTACTCCATTAAGCGTCTCATGGGCCGTCGTATCGACGATCCAGAGACGAAACGCACCATGGAGATGGTGCCCTATAAGATCGTGGCAGGGCCGCAGAATGACGCCCGCGTCTATGCACCTGTGGTGGACAAAACCTTTACCCCACAGGAAATCAGCGCCATGATTCTGGCCAAGCTGAAGAAGGACGCGGAAGCTTATCTGGGCGAACCTGTCACAGCCGCCGTAATTACGGTGCCAGCTTACTTCAATGACAGCCAGCGCCAGGCCACCAAAGACGCAGGCAAGATCGCAGGTCTGGAAGTCAAACGCATTATCAACGAGCCCACCGCAGCCGCCCTGGCCTACGGGCTGGATAAGAAAAAGGAGGAAACCATCCTCGTTTTCGACCTAGGTGGCGGCACCTTCGACGTCTCAGTGCTCGAGGTGGGCGATGGCGTCATTGAAGTGAAATCCACCGCTGGCGACACGCACCTTGGTGGTGACGACTGGGATGAACGCATCGTCGACTGGATGGTTCAGGAGTTCAAGAAGGATCAAGGAATTGACCTCAGTCAAGATCGTCAAGCCCTGCAGCGCTTGCGCGAGGCCGCCGAGAAGGCCAAGATCGAACTCTCTAGCGTCAAGGAGACCGAGATCAACCTGCCGTTCATCACGGCGGACGCCTCGGGCCCCAAGCACCTGCAGATGAAGCTGACCCGCAGCAAGTTCGAACAGCTCACCGAGGACTTGGTGCAGCGCTGCCGCGGCCCCTTCGAACAGGCGCTGCGCGATGCTGGGCTGAAGACGAACGATCTGGATGAGGTCATTCTGGTGGGTGGCTCCACCCGCATGCCCATGATCCAGGATCTCGTCCGTAGCCTGACAGGCAAAGAGCCCAACAAGTCCGTGAACCCGGATGAAGTGGTCGCCATTGGCGCCGCCATCCAGGCCGGCGTGTTGGCTGGCGAGGTGAAAGACGTGCTACTTCTCGATGTAACGCCTCTGAGCTTGGGCGTCGAGACCTTGGGCGGCGTGATGACGGTGCTCATCCCCCGCAATACGACCATTCCCACCCGCAAGACGGAAATCTTCAGCACCGCGGAAGACAACCAGACCGCGGTGGACATCAACGTCCTGCAAGGTGAACGCCCCATGGCCAAAGACAACAAGCTTCTCGGCACCTTCCGGTTGGATGGCATCCCGCCCGCTCCTCGTGGCGTGCCGCAGATCGAAGTCACCTTCGATATCGACGCCGACGGCATCTTGCACGTGACCGCGAAGGATAAGGCCACGGGCAAGGAGACCGGTATTAAGATCACGGCCACCACGAACCTAAGCGAAGAGGAAGTGGAAAAGATGGTGCGCGAGGCCAAGGAGCATGAACGGGAAGATGAAATGCGACGGCAGCTCATCGACGCCCGCAACACGGCGGATAGCACCGTCTACGCCACCGAGAAGATGCTGAAGGAGCTTGGTGACAAAGTCCCCGTGACCGAAAAAGGCCAGATCGAGAATCTGATCAACGAGCTGAGACAGGCCATGGAAGGCGATGACGTCAACCGCATCCGCAGCCTCACCGAGCAACTCCAACAGGCCAGTCACGCACTGAGCCAACAGCTCTATAGCCAACAAGCTGCTGGCCCCACACCCGGCGCTGACGGCGGCTCCGAGGCCGCTGGCCCCACTGGCGGCGACGAAGAGGTCGTCGAAGGCGACTTCCGGGAAGTCTAAGTCTGGACGATGGACGATAGACCAGGGACGACGCCTCCCCCTCTATCGTCGACAGTCCAACGTCCGAGTAACCACATACGCGGGCGGGAGTCGCCATCATGGCCTCCCGCCCGTTTTCTTTGGGATGAACACCGATTATAGATCACCGACTACTGAAAACGACCTACTGCCAACCATGCCCTACGATCCTTTCTTCCGCAACCCCCTCGATCCCCGATACACCCCTTACGTGATCCAACGTCGCAAGCCCGTGAAGCGCATTAAAGTGCGGCGCGCGGGTGAACCTCGTTCATCTCCATCCCAACCACCCACGGAGGACCATTCCAGCATTATGAAACAAGACAAACAAACGCAGCCACCTATCGCTACTGACGAGATCGAACAACCACAATCCATCGACTGGCAGGAGCAATATGCCCGCCTGCAGGCCGATTTGGAAAACACGAAAAAACGCATCGAAAAACGCTACGCCCAGCGCCACGAAGACCAGCGCGCCCGTATGATTCTCGATTTGCTTCCCCTTGCAGACCATCTCGAAGCTGCATTAGCCCATAGCGGGAAGGGTCAAGAAATTGAATCACTGCGTCAGGGGGTGGAACTCACCCTCAAGGCCTTTCTTGACACCTTAAGCAAATACGGCGTGCAGGTGATCGACCCCGCGGGCGAGGAATTCAATCCTGAACTGCATGAAGCCGTAGGCGTCATCGACGACCCAGATACGCCAAGCGGACATGTGGCAAAAGTCTTGCAACGGGGCTATACTCTAGATGGACGCGTTATCCGTCCCGCCCGCGTATTGGTGGCGCGATGAAATGATGATCAATGATTGATAATAAAAGATCAAAGGTTGAAAAATGTATCATCTTTGCTCTTCTTTAGTCATTAATCATCCATCTTAATTTTCCCGACGAGGCATTATGGAATACAAAGATTATTATAAAATCCTCGGCGTGTCCCGCAACGCGACCGAAAAAGAAATCAAAAAAGCCTATCGCAAGCTTGCCCGCCAATACCACCCCGACGCCAATCCCAACGACCCCACCGCAGAAGAGAAATTCAAAGAGATCAACGAGGCCTACGAAGTCCTCTCCGATCCAGAAAAACGCAAAAAATACGATCAGTTTGGCGCCCAGTGGAAGAATTTCACCAATGCGGGAGGGCGGCCCGAAGATTTCTGGCGTCAATGGCAACATAGCGCCGGCGCCGGATCACCTGGTGGAGCCAATTATCGGACCGTATCGCCCGAGGAATTCGAAGAGATGTTCGGGGGCGCTGGCGGTTTCTCAGACTTTTTCGAAACCCTCTTCGGTATGGGGGGACGACGGAGCGGCGCTCGGGCCACCGGTTTCGATGATATTTTCGGCGGCGTTTATACCGCGGGAGCAGGTTCACGCACCCGCCCTGTGCGCGGTCGCGATATCGAGCACCCAGTGGAGATTACGCTGGAAGAGGCGTTTAGCGGCGCCTCGCGCGTCCTCCAACTGGACGGACAACGCATCGAGGTGAAGATTCCTCGAGGCGTCAAGACAGGCTCACGGGTACGCGTTGCGGGCAAAGGCGAACCTGGCCGCAACAGTGGCAAACCGGGCGATCTATATTTAAAAATTCATGTTCTGCCCCATCCCCAATTCCAGCGAGAGGGTGATAATCTGCGGCTGAAGCTCCCCGTTGATCTTTATACATTGATTCTAGGCGGAGAAGTGCAGGTGCCAACCCTCGATCGTCCTGTCATTCTCAACATTCCTCCTGAGACGGACAATGGCAAGGTCTTTCGTTTACGGGGAAAGGGCATGCCAAACTTGAAAAAGCCTGACCAACGTGGCGATCTCTTTGTAGAGGTTATCGCCAAATTGCCAAAAAATCTCTCCGAAAAGGAAAAAGAACTCTTCAGACAGCTTCGGACGTTACGCATCCATCGATAACGCCCGAAGCGCTATGGAATCCCCCCTGCGAGCGCCTAAACAGCTTCTCGCGGGGATTTTATTTTGCTTGCTTGGCCCACGTAGCACACGCCCAAGAGGGGCCAGCAATTGAATGGAAACCTTGTGGGAATGATTGCGTAAATCAATTGTAAATCCTGGCTTCTCGTCTTTTTTCATACCCCATGCATTTGCGGAGGAACACCATCATGGCCATTATCAAATCGGTTTTTTGGAATCAGGAAGAACATCGGCTACGAGTTCTGTGGCGATTTCTTGTTTTCCTGATCGTCTTTGTGCCATTGATGGGTGGATCCCAGGCGTTGATTTATGTTTTGGCGCCATCGCTGATTCAGGCGCTGAACGAAAAGCAAGGGATCCAATTTCTGTGGGGGTGGACCGTCAGTGAATGGTTGATGTTAGGTGCTATTCTGGCGGCTTTGTGGATTGTTGGCCGCTGGATAGATCGCCGCCCTTTTTCCGATTACGGGTTTCACTTTAGCCGTCACTGGTGGTTGGACCTGGCATTTGGATTGGCGCTTGGCGCAGTGCTCATGACGGGAATTTTTCTCACGGAGTTTTTATCGGGTTGGGTGACGATAAGAGGCTTGCTACAATCGCCCCCTGGGGTTTCTTTCGGGCAGGGACTCCTGGTGGCGTTTCTGTTATTTTTGGCCGTTGGCATTTTTGAGGAACTGTTCTCTCGCGGTTATCTGCTTCATAATTTGGCGGAAGGTTTGAATTTTAAATTCTGGAACGCCAAAGTTGCTTTGGTATTGGCCTGGATTCTCGCTTCGTTACTTTTTGGCGCTGCCCATGCAAGCAATCCAAACGCCACCCTGATCAGCACGGTGAATTTGGTGCTGGCGGGCCTCTTTTTAGGATTGGGATATGTGCTCACAGGAGATCTGGCCATTCCCATTGGATTGCATATCGCCTGGAACTTCTTCCAAGGAAATGTTTATGGCTTTCCTGTCAGCGGGACGCCTGTGAACCAGGTAAGTTTCCTGGCTATCGAGCAGGGGGGCCAGATCTTTGGACCGGAGGGGCGTTTGGGCCAGAAGCGGGTCTCATAGGGAACGCGGCCATAGTGATAGGTGCGATCCTTATTCTGGTCTGGGTAAAGTGGCGCTATGGTCGCATACAGCTGCAGACATCTCTTCCGTTGCCGCCGATGGAAAAGGCATCTGCTCCCAAACCCTCAGCCAATCATGCCGACAAAGAGCTCGTACATCATCAAAACATGATGTAATCAACGCCTTTGTAACACCAGCCCACCAACACAATGAACAAGCGCCCGGAGGCACAATGCATTCCGGGCGCTTTGGTGATCACAGCTTGAGACAGAAAGGTTTATTTCCCCAACTTTTCGCGGGCGGCTTCGGTCATCGCGGGCACCACGTCGAAGAGATCGCCGACGATGCCATAATTGGCCACGCTGAAGATGGGCGCTTCGGGGTCTTTGTTGATGGCAACGATGATCTTGCTGGAGCCCATGCCTGCGAGATGCTGCACAGCGCCACTGATGCCACAAGCGATATAAAGGTCTGGACGGACAACCTTACCGGTTTGCCCAACCTGATGATCGTAGGAAATAAAGCCCGCGTCTACGGCGGCGCGAGAAGCGCCCACTGCTGCGCCCAGCACTCCTGCGAGTTCGCGAATAAGGTCAAAGCCCAGCTCGGGATCCTTGGATACGCCGCGGCCCCCTGAAACGATGATGCTAGCTTCGGTCAAGCTGATCTCTCCCTTCTCTGCACGCTGGATTTCGAGCACTTCGTAGGGACTATCCACATCGGCGGGATCCATCAAGACCACGTCGGCGCTGGCTTCGGAAGCTTTTTCGGCGGGAGCGAAGGCGCGTGGGCGCAATGTCGCAATTTGAGGCGAACCATCCACTGTGACATCCACCAGGATGTTGCCCGAATAAACGCCCCGTACACCTTTCAAGGCGCCATCTTCCAGAGTGAGTTCAAGCGCATCAGCGATGACGCCTGCTCCTGACGACACACCCAGAGCAGCAGCCAGATCGCGACCATTGCTTGTATGCGAGGCCAGGAATGCATCCGCACCGCTCATTTCCAATGCGTTCTGTACATCGGCCAGGCTGCGCTCCAGGTCGAAGAGTGCTCGAGTCTCATCCTCGACTACATAGACCTTCTTCGCACCACGCTCGACAGCTTCTTCCACCACGACGCTGATCTTGTCACCAATGACGATCGCTTCCACATCGTCGCTGAGGCTCAAAGCTGCTCCTAAAGCCTCCCAGCTGCTGGCGACCACGTCGCCCATGTCGGTTTCGATGTAAACCAGGAATTTCATCGTCATATCCTCCTTACAACACTTTTTCTTCGAGCAGCGCGTCGATCAGCGCAGCGGCGGCTTCTTTTGGCGTACCTTCGAACAGGGTGACCTTGGCGTCGCGGGCCGGCGGTTTCCGGTAATTGCTTACATGAACGACCGGCGCCGGCGGCTCAACCCCCAGATCCTCAGCCGTCAAGACCGGCACTTTGACTCGGGCGGCTTTACGAATGTTGATGAATGTAGGATATCTGGGTTCGCCGATCTCTTTGATGACAGAGAGCACAACCGGCGTTGAAGTCCTCACTGTCAAACGGGTTTGGCCTACCACGCGTTCGACGGTGATGCTATCTTCGGTAAGATCCACGATTTTGGCGACCCCTGTCAGTACAGGCCATCCCAATTTGCGGCCCAAAGCCACGGGCACGGTCCCTGAATTACCATCAACCGTCATCTGGCCAGTCAAGACAACATCGACATCGCCATCATGCTTTACAGCGGCGGCCAACAGTTCTGCAACGCCCCAGGCGTCGATTTCGTCCGTGTGTTTGACCAGCGTTGCATCTTTGCAGCCCATGGCCAGAGCGCTGCGTAGCGCGTCCACCGCGCCATCGTCGCCAACTGTGACGGCGCCGGTAGTGCCGCCATAGTTCTCCATCAACTGGAGCCCGCCTTCAATGGCGTGTTCATCCCATGGGTTCACAACCAAATTCACACTAAGCTTTCCAGATTCAGCTTCTTCCGGCGATATCTTGGGAAGTTCAGCTGTATCCGGCGTTTGTTTAATACAGACCAGATAGCGCATATTGCCTCTCCTTGCTTGAATCGAGATGGATGCGTTGATGAAACGTGAAGGCAGAAAACAACCTGAACATCACAGGCAGTTCTGTTTCACGAAGTTGCCGTAGGCATACGGATTCGCGCCTGTGCGCATCAACCCGCATGATTAAGTGGCTGTCGATCCGAATCGCCGAAAACCAGCCGATTGCTAGGCGACGTACAAAGACGAACGGCGATGGAGATAAACTGCCACGGGTTTGATCCTGATGAATGCATTGGCCTGACTCATATTCCCCAAAACACTGTGTACAGGCGTGTCCCCAGCTAACGCCCCCACGCGCCAAAAGAATCAGCCAGGTGTGAAAGATCAACGGTAAGCTGGCCAGCAGAAAGGTTAGAGCCAGGTTCACATGCATCGTTGCAAGATTGATGGAAGAAATAACCGATTGCAGCTGTTGGGATGTGTTCAGATTGCAATTATACAAATCTATGACGCAGTGCGCAAAATCTGCGTGATCATTTCGCTAAACCGCGCCAACGCCAATTTTTCACCTGCCGATAGAGATGGTCCAACACTTGTAATGGAAGCCCGGCGTGCAAACCACTGCTCGAGCCAAAGATCATCGGGGTTCCCCGCAAAGGTTCAAGCAAAGTTTGGAGATGGGCCGCGATGTTTTCCTCATTTGGGAGTGCTGCCAACCAACCCACATCGAAATTGCCCCAAAGGCAGAGAGTATGCGGGCTCCGCTCACGAGCAAGTGGGAGGGACATGGCCGAATAAGGGTCCAGACCATGAATAGCGTCAACACCTGCATGGATCAAATCTTCCCAAACAGGCCATAGATTCCCATCAGAATGGAAAACTACCGCCAGCCCCATATCCTGGGCCGTGGCAATCATCAAGGTGAGAAAGGGGAAGTAGGTGAGTCTGAGGTGTTGGGGATTTACGTAAGGCCCGCGTCGATACGCAATATCATCGCCAATCACAATCCCCTGCGCCCCAGCATCCACAAGTTTGGCGAACCAGTCACTCATCTCGATAAGCGCATCAGCCAAAAACCCAGAGAGGTCATCATCTCCTCTAGCGAAGCGCATCAATGCCTGTTCCCAACTCCAGATGCGTGCAGCCAGGCTGAATGGGCCGTCAACCAGAGCGAAAACGAAGATATCGCTCTCTATGGCCCAGTAGTTGACTCGCTCTAGGCGTTCTTTCGTATCTGGTTGCAGTGGCGCTCCCCAACCATGAGAGAATGCCACCGTAACCAGACTATGCCCCCATCGATGCAATAACGCCTTCTTGGCAGACAAGGGAAGCGTGGCCTCATCAGAAAGACCAACAACTTCTTTGACCAACGCGTCATCGATCACCAGTTCTCCAATAGGAAGCTGTTCAGGAGGCGCGCCTGCCAGGGTGCGTAAAACCAATGTTCGGGGATCGAGGTGATTTTCAGACATGTGAAGAAGTGAATGGAGCGGATTTTCGTTGATGGTCGCAAAGGGATCTCGGGGATGTCGTCAGCGAAAGTTGATCGGCCAAGTTTATCACGCAGATTCTGGAAATGTCGATCTGTAAAACCGCGCATGAAGTGACGCTAACGTTTTGGCCAGGTAGGGTTTGACGCCCGCAGGCGCTTCGAAGACTGGCCAGAAAGAGCAATGCTTGGGTGGATGCGCAATGCTCTCCATAGGAAAGGTGCTCTCTACGACCTGTGCCGTCACCACGTTAAGACTATCACATAAATGGACAAATTATAACTTTTTTCAAATTACAATCATAAGAAAATTTTATTGCAAAAATATGATTTTAATCATTGTTGCTTAGCGCAAATTATTACAATGATGTAATTGATGATCTGTATAATTTTTTCTGCACCTCCGCACGCACAATCAGCACATTGACCATCAATCATTGATTTCTTGCCACAGGTTCGCAAAAACAACCAGACAGCGTTCTCAAAGAAAAGGATGCCACCCCCATCCTGTCCCCTGCACGGAGTAGACTATGCTTGATTGGCACGAACTTCAGGTTTTTGTTGTTGCGGCGGAGCTGGAGAATTTTTCGGCAGCGGCCCAAGAACTGAACTTAAGTCAGCCCGCGGTGACGCAACGCATTCGGGCACTTGAGCAGCGTTTGGGTGTGCGTCTGTTCGAACGACAGGGGCGTCGCGTCTTTCTCAGCGAACTGGGCGCTTTTTTACTGCCCATGGCCAAAGATCTATTGCGGCGGAGCAATCGTTTGGAAGAAATGATAAGCTCTTTGCGCGGTGAAGTAGTGGGGCATCTTGTTGTCGGATGTTCGACGACCACGGGAAAGTATTTGTTGCCACCCTTATTGGCCAGGCTGATCGAGCGCTATCCGGGCGTTCAGGCCACGGTGCGGGTGGGATCGCGAAAACGGGTGTTGGAGTTGTTGGTTGCTCATGAAGTAAACCTGGCATTTGCAAGCGCGGTGATCCCTCACCGCGAGATCCGCTATCATAAATTTCTCACGGATGAAGTAGTACTCATTGCACCGGTTCAGCATCCCTGGACGCAACGCGCGACAATTCAGCCGGAGGAGCTTCTTCAGGAGCGTTTGATTTTACGTGAACCGCAGTCAGGCACCTATCAAGCTATGGAACAGGCCCTGGCCAGACATGATATTAGTGTGGATGAATTGCAGGTCATTATGACTTTGGGCAATTCTGAGGCGGTGATTTTAGCTGTGGAGGAAGGCATTGGTGTCGGCTTTGTGCCCAAGTTGGCGGCAGATCGTTGCAAGAGGCTCGGGAATATCCAGATTGTTCCGATCAAGGACACACATATGAATTATATTATCTGGATGGCTGAAAACACCATGCAACCGGCGACCGCAGCGCAGATCCACTTTCTGCAACTGCTCAAAGAAGAAGGCTATTTTCTTGTGGAATGATGGACTGCACCACTGCTGGTCGCTCAGCCGCTATTGACAATGACCAAATCAGTGTCGCGAAGGACATGAATCCAAACGCTATCACCCGGTTGCAGCACGGTAAGGTCATTTGGATCGCTGTCAGGCCGCCAGGTTCGCCAACGAGACTGGTTGTTGTCCCAGATCACAACCTGATCGAAGTCTCCTGAGATGCCGGCCAGCGTCGATTGAACAGATTGTGCGGCCATGGAAGGAAATCCGATCTGATTCCACCCGGGACGTAAGGGGATGGTGGTTATTGTGGGACGGGAGCCTGCCACTTCAACGGTTGCAGGCGCGTTCATATCGATCCAGATGCTGATGGTGTTGTCAATGGCGGTGAGGCTGTTCCCGGATTGACCGGGCTGATACGTTCGCCAGACCGGTGGGGTCACCGAGTTATCATACCATCGCACCTGCGTGTAAGCGCCGTCAATACTGCTGAGCACGGCAGGAAGGCTGCCTTCGAAGGGGATGAGAGGTATGGAGAACGCGTTCCATCCCGGATGGAGGGTTTTGACAAAGGTGGTGTTGCCACTTATGCCACTGGGGGTTGGCGTTGCCAATGGCGTGGGCGTGGGGGTCGGGGTAGGCAGGATGGAGCTGTTGCCGATCTGGAGGATGAGTTCGGGGCGAAGAGCGGGATTGGCATGTTCGCTACTGCCGAGATTCATAAGCAGTGCAGAATCGTTGAGACGGATGATCCAGCCGTAATTCGGTTCGCCATTCATCCAGGCTTCAACATCCGCACTGACATCAAACGTCAGGGTGGTTTCTGTAGGAATGACGTCGGTGGCAGTGCTCTGGAAATCGGTTCCCACCTGTCCCCCTGGTTCCTGCCAGGGTTGTCCTGGCAATGCCTGTTGCCATGTGGCCTCATCTTCGCCCCAAGGACGTCGCATGCGATTGATGATGACACTGCCCTGGGGAGAATGGGTGAGGTAAGTGGCGTGGAGGCGTAGTTCGGCCGCGCGGAAGTCGATGTTGCTCAATGTCGAGAGATCGAAGGTGATGAGGATATGGTTGCGATCAGCGGGCTTGCCGCTAAGCACGAGCAATTGCGTTTGGCCATAATTCACCTGCGGATCGCGCAACGAAATGAAGGTGTCGCGTACGCCCTGGTAGTTTTCCTGGCCCTGCCGGAGGG
>WFTO01000052.1 GCA_015485435.1 Anaerolineae bacterium
ATCCCCGACAGCGTGCGCAGCGTCATTGGTTCTATGCGGAACGGTCCCAATGGCCCCTACAATTATGAATACAGCATTGGCCTAAATGATCTGCCCGATGGCAAAATCGAGGGCTGTTATGTGGGCTGGGTGCTTGATGGGAATGGAGAGCGAGATAGTCAGAACTTTGAGTTTTGCGTGCCCGATGGCCAGGGCGAGGTGTGGATGCTATTCGATCAGAGTTAACCGGTAAGCGTGGGGGTGCAAAAGCTTCCACTTCCTTTTCCCCCTTGGGCACAACGTCAAACGCCATCCTCTACCATGGCTTGTAGGTATGAGCATGGCGTTTGACGTTGTGCGTTTTTTGCTTCTTCGAGTACAATAGCTAGTTGATTATATGGCCATTCTTTCAATTTATCTCAATTCCCGTAGATTTTCATCGAATAATAATCATGCAACCTAAAACCAGCGAAGAAATCCGCGAAGCTTTCTTGAGCTATTTCGAAGAGCAAGGGCATCAGCGCGTCCCCAGTTCTTCCCTCATTCCACACAATGACCCCACCTTGCTGCTGACCAATGCTGGTATGGTCCAATTCAAAGATGTATTTCTGGGGCTGGAACAGCGATCTTATTCACGTGCAACCACCTGTCAGAAATGCATGCGGGTATCGGGCAAACACAATGATTTGGAGAATGTAGGTCCATCTCCCAGGCATCACACATTCTTTGAAATGCTGGGGAACTTTAGTTTTGGCGATTATTTCAAAGAGGGCGCCATCCATTATGCTTATGAATTTCTGGTGGAGCGCCTGGGACTAGACCCCGAACGCCTTTATTATACGGTGCACACCTCCGATGACGAAGCATTTGATATCTGGACCAAGCAGCTAGGCATCTCGGAAGATCGCGTTTTTCGCATGGGGGACAAAACCAATTTCTGGGCCATGGGAGATATCGGGCCATGCGGTCCGACCAGTGAAATCCATTACGATTGGGGCCCCGAAGCATGCACGTGCGGCGATCCCAATTGCTCTGTGGCCCTCGACAACGGTTGTGACCGCTGGTTAGAGATTTGGAATCTGGTGTTTATGCAATTCAACCAGGATGAGGAGGGGAACCGCACCCCCTTACCCAAGCCCGGCGTGGACACGGGCATGGGCCTGGAGCGCATCGTTAGCGTCATTCAGCAGACGCCCGTGAATTACGACACAGACCTCTTTTTGCCTATTATGGACAGGGTTCAGGCACTGACCGGGCATAACGATGCTGAACGACAGAAGCATATTGTCAGCTATCGCGTCATTGCCGACCATGCTCGCGCCGCCGCGTTTCTTGTGGCCGATGGTGTGCGACCCGGCCCGGCTGGACGTGGTTATGTGTTGCGAATGATTATCCGTCGCGCCCATCGTTTTGGTCGCAAGATCGGCTTTACCCAACCCTTCATCGCCCAGGTGACCGATGCCGTGGTGGAAAAAATGGGCGGCGTGTATCCTGAGCTGGTCGAACGCCAGGGGTTGATTCAGCGTACGGTCACATCAGAGGAGGAGCAATTCATTCACACCCTGGATCGGGCCTTGCAGATATTGGAAGAAGCCCTGGCCGAACTAGATAGCAAGGGTGAGAAAGTGTTGCCTGGCGACATTGCCTTTAAGCTCAAATCCACCTATGGCTTGCCCTTTGAGGTCACTCGCGACATCTGTAATGAGCGGGGTTATGAAGTCGATGAGGCAGGGTATCTTGAAGCAGACCGTCGTCATCGTGAGATCAGTCAGGGCAAGATCAGTCAGGCCCACTATGCCCAAGGCGCAGATTTTTATGCCGCGCTACTACCCAACCTGGAAGGCAAGGGACTTCTGCCCGAAGAGGGCGTCCATTACGATCCCTACTCCTCTATGACCCGCCACACACGCATTGCAGCCATCATTCGCGATGGCGAGCTCGTAGACGTGGCCCGCGCAGGCGAGAACGTCGAAATCGTCCTGGCAGAGACGCCATTTTATGTAGAAGCAGGCGGACAGGTGAGCGATATCGGCGTAATCGAAGGCCAGTCCGGACGCGCCCAGGTGAACGATGTGCGACGCCCCGTGAGCAGCATGATTGTGCACGACGCGGTTGTGGAGTCTGGTGAATTGCACGTGGGCGATGACGTTGTTGCTGCCGTCGATGAGGCGCGCCGATGGGACATTATGCGGAATCACACGGCAACGCATCTGCTGCATCGCGCCCTGCGACTTCACTTAGGCGACGATGTGCATCAGGCGGGATCGCTGGTCGCGCCCGACCGGCTACGTTTCGACTTTACGTATGATCAGCCCCTGACCGAGGAGGAACTGAAAAAGATCACACAGACAGTGACCGAGGCCATTTTGGCGGATTATCCGGTCCGCATTCAACACAAGCAATTGGATGAAGCCATTGCCGAGGGCGCCATGGCCCTGTTTGGAGAAAAGTATGGTGATGTCGTGCGCACTGTCTCCCTTGGTGATGACCGCTTCCAGAGCTATGAACTTTGTGGCGGCACTCACGTGCAGCGCACTTCGGAGATCGGTCCCTTCATTATTGTCAGTGAAGGATCAACGGGACGGGGCGTGCGTCGGATCGAAGCCCTTACCGGACATGAAGCCGTGCGTTATATCGAACAACGTCTGGACATCCTCCAACAGGCGGCCCGCATACTCAACACACCCGTGGAGAACCTGGTCCAGAAGCTGACCGATCTCAAAGAACAGGTCACACAGCTCAATCGTGAATTGCAAAAATTGCGGCAGCGGATGTTGCGTCAACAGGCCGGCCAGCTGACCGACACCGCGCAGGAGATCGCGGGCGTCAAGGTCCTGGCAGTGAAGGTAGATGCGGCCAGCGTGGATGAGATGCGCCGCTTGGCTGATGATCTCCGGAACAAATTGGGCTCCGGCGTCGTTATTTTAGGGGCTGTGATCCGAGAGAAACCCATGCTTATCGCCGCGGCCACACCCGATGTTGTGCAGCGCGGCGTTCATGCTGGCAATATCGTCAAGGCGCTGGCGCCCATCATTGGCGGCGGTGGCGGCGGCCGGCCCAACATGGCCCAGGCTGGCGGTCGTGATGCCAGCAAATTACAGGAGGCGTTGCAAGCGGCTGCGCACGTGGTCCAGCAGCAAATCCAGGCCGACGATTAAAAGGGCCTGCGAATTCAAGAAACGCCTATCCTATCGGTTGTATTCCATTTCATATGACTTCTACCCAACAGGATATTTCCATCATCGTTATCGATCCCCCCGCGACCGTGGCCAAAGCCCGGCACGCGGTTTTTCGCGCGCAGTCCGGCCAAAGGCTTCTGTTCATCTTGCCTGAGGATGCGGATAATTTCGCCCATCTGGCCAGATTGAAGGCGCTGCGCCGCATCGCGGATGACGCAGGTGTTCAGATTGGCCTGGTCACGCACGATCGGGATATTCAGCACTTTGGCAAACGAGCGGGCATTCCTGTTTACGCATCCCTCGATCATGCCCGGAAACGTTGGCGATGGCCTCGGCCCGAGCCCCCATTGCCCCCACCCCATAAAATTCGTCCTGCTTACATCCCTCCACCGCCAGATGCCGCCGTGGCGTTACGTCCCCCAGCCATCATCACAAAACCCAATGTCACAGTGTTATGGGGTGAAGCCAAAGCCAGGCCGCAACGAGCCTGGCTACAAGGTTTGCTATATGTCGGCATCATCGGCCTCATCACTTTGATGCTGTGGGGAGTCAGTTGGTATTTGTTGCCGCAGGCGACGGTGATCATCGTTCCCGCCCGCACCAGGGTCATCAGCTCGGTGGAGTTAACCGCTCGTACCGGGATTGAAGAACCGGACTACCTGAACATGCTCATCCCCGCCCGAGTCGTGCAGGCCCGAGTTGAAGGTTATGGCACGACGCCAACGACTGGTCAGGACGATGCCCCGGTTGGCCGAGCGACTGGTGTGGTCACCATGATCAATCGCACATCTCGCGAGTTGACCGTCCCCGAAGGCACTATTTTACGCACCACCTTCGGAGAGAGCGTCCGTTTTCGCACGACCGAAGAAGTGGTCGTGCCAGCGGGCGTCGGTAAACAAGTACAAGTCCAAATCGAGGCAGTTGAGCCGGGGCTCATTGGCAATGTGCCCGCACTGACTATCAACCAGGTGGAAGGGCCGCTCAACATCAGCCTACGTGTGAGCAATCCTTTCAATACCGAGGGCGGCACCGTCGAACGGGTCGCCACGGTGACCCAAGAGGATAAAGATCGCCTGAAGAACGAGTTGCTGGGACAGCTGCAGCAGCAAGCCTATCTGAAACTGGGGGAGAACTTACGTCCCGGCGAATACATTCCACCTGAAACGGTGCAAACCTATGTATTGGCGGAAACCTATGATCGCTTTTCGGGTGAGCATGCCGATGAATTAGGTTTGCAGCTGCAATTGCTGGCTCGCGGCCTCGCCATCGATCTGGATGGCGCCCGTCAGCTTGCGGAACGATCTTTACGCGAATCAGTTCCTGAGGATCACTACCTCCTGG
>WFTO01000053.1 GCA_015485435.1 Anaerolineae bacterium
ATGAAACCCATTATCCATCTTGGTTTTTCGCCTGACGAACTCAGTCCCGAGTGGCTGCAAACCGTACGCGACCTTGCGCCCGATATGGAAATTCTCATCACCGATGACCGGGCGCAAATCGAAATAGCGTTGGACCGCATCGAGATTGCGGTGCGCAGATTCCCGCGCGATCTCATCGCCCGAGCACCCAATTTGCGTTGGTATCAACAATGGGGAGCCGGAGCCGATTGGATATTACGTTATCCCGAGGTGGCCGATAAACCTGTAATGATTACCAATGTTTCAGGTATTCATGCCATCCCCATCAGTGAACACGTGTTTGCCATGCTTCTTGCCTTCGCCAGGCGTGTGCCTGAGGCCATACGTGCACAGGATCGCAGACATTGGCTATTGCAAGAGGATCTTGAGCAGGCGGGTGGAGTGTTTGAATTGGCCGGGCTGACTATGCTCGTGGTGGGCGTGGGCGCGATTGGAGAACGTATCGCTCGATTAGGCCAGGCCCTGGAGATGCGCGTGTGGGGCGTGCGACGTCACCCACAGAAATCCGTTGTTGAGGTGGAGCGCATGTTCGGGCCTGAGGCCATGCTGGATGCCCTGCCAGAGGCCGATATCGTCGTCCTAACCCTACCTCACACGCATGAAACCCACCATCTTTTCGATGCTCACGCCTTCGCGGCCATGAAACGGGGTGCGTATTTCGTAAACATCGGTCGCGGAAAGGTGGTGGATGAATCCGCCCTGGTGCAAGCTCTGAGATCTGGGCAGCTTTCAGGCGCGGCTCTAGATGTATTTGAGACCGAACCGCTGCCAAAGGATTCACCCCTTTGGAGCATGAACAATGTGATCATAACCTCGCACTATTCGGGCGATACCCCATTGTATGATGTGCGCGCCATGGCCATCTTTCTTGATAATCTGCATCGTTATCGTTCAGGGTTGCCTTTACACCACCTGGTGGATAAAAAAATGGGCTACTGACGCTGTGTCTTGCGGAAAGCTTACTTATTCGTAAACGCGGTGAAAGTCTGAAGACCAACGGATGACCAAAACCACTGCAATGCCGGTGGCCAATGCCATTTTTTCAGGGGAGGGATGAAATGGCAGCAGCATGAGCGGAAGAAATGCAACAATTAGCATGACTGTGCGGGCCTGATGTCGAAAGAAATAATTCACTACCACGTAGGCTGCAGCGAACAGAGGGATGACCTGTGGAAACTGCCATAAAACCAGGCCCGCGGCAGTGGCAATACCCATGCCTCCACGGAAATTCAAAAATACGGGCCAGCAATGGCCGGCGACGGCTGATACGCCCGCAAAGGGAATCACCCAGGGGCTAGTAAACAACCGCAAACCCACCCAGACCGCCAGCGCGCCTTTGGCCACATCAAAAAGCCCGGTCAGAATCCCGGCCAGGGGATGCACATGACGAAAGACATTGGTGGCGCCTGTATGGGTCGAGCCCACCGTACGGGGATCGGGGCCACCAAAGATGTGGGCCAAGAGAACACCGCTCGGGATCGAGCCTATCAAATAGCCAGCAAGGATCAGAAAGAGGATGTTCCAGAATGATAGCTGAAATAGTTCCGTCATGGGCGGTGATATCGCGAATTGGGGATGACGTGGCTAAACAACGACTCGCAATCGTTGGGGGATGGTGACGATGCGGATGTGGTGGAGGTTTTCACCGATTGTTTCGCCATCAGCCTGACAGGGCAAGGGATAGTCGCTTTCGATAGTCACATTTGCGGCCCTGTCCATGATAATTTTGGGGTGATTGGTGTGGCGACCTTTCATCAATTTCGGGATCAGCCCCGCGACCTCTCGTCGGTGAATATCGGTGGCAATGCAGATGTCCATCTCGCCATCGTCGTAGCGGGCCTGTGGCGCGGCCAAAAAACCGCCGCCCAGCCGAGGTCCATTGGCCACAAAGGTGATAAAGGAGGGGGTTTCCAGCTTGCGCTCATCCAATCGAAGATGCACAAATGGCTTTTCAAAGTAGACCCAAAGGGTTTTGAGCACAGCAGCCATATAGATAGCGAATCCGCGCAGGCGTTTGATTTTGTGAGCCTCGATGTTGACTCGTGCATCAAAGCCGCATCCCAGCATGTTGACAAAGTAGCGGGGGGGTGCATTATCAAATTCGGCCCAGGCCACGTCGATGACCTTGGTGTGGCCACGCTTCAGTCGGTCCACCGCTTCTTCCACGCCATCGCGAATCCCCAGTCCCCAGGCAAAGTCATTGCCACTTCCCATGGGAAGGACGCCCAGGGTCGTTGGCGCCACATCATCGTGACCTTCTGCCGCCAACAGGATGCCGTTGGCGACTTCGTTGACGGTGCCATCACCGCCCGCTGCGACGACGATGCGCGTGCCTGCTTCGGCTGCCTCCTTGGCCAATTGGATGGCGTGTCGTCGCTCTTCGGTCAGCTTGACTTCAAAATCGAGATCGCTTTGGGACAGGTGTTGCAACACCATATCGATGGTGTGGCGGCTGTCTCCGCGATTGGAAAAGGGGTTGAAGATGATGATCATGTCAGCCATGACGGGGCGCTCCTTCCATCGCTGAGGTTGGGCCTAGGCATTCATGGGATCTGTCGGGGATGAATGATTTGTTTACGTAACGGCTAACGTATTCGACTTGACGTTGCGTCACCACGTGAAGTCACGTTGGCGTCTCGAGCCGTTTGCAGGCAACAGGTCGAAGGTGGCAAGTTTGCTTTTAAGATTTGGATGA
The DNA here is from genome assembly GCA_015485435.1 of Anaerolineae bacterium. Lineage (GTDB taxonomy): Bacteria > Chloroflexota > Anaerolineae > J102 > J102 > M2005. The sequence continues at coordinate 2,735 of WFTO01000053.1, forward strand.
CGCAGATGATGCAGATTGCAACGGATGTACGCAGATAAGACAGAAAAAATCTGTGAAAAGCATCTGCGGCCATCTGCGTTGCGAGGCATCCGTGTCATCTGCGTTCCCATTTTCATCCGTATCGGCGCGGGCGCACCGCCGTCGGACTGTTACTTGTTTTCTGTGTCTTTTCCAGAAGTTTTCACCAGGGCCGTGGATTTGCCATTTTTCTTCTCAGATTTCTTTTCGGCCTTTTTCTTGGGTTGAATCTCTCGTAGTCCACCTTCAATCCATTCTTTCAACATGCGCTTTTCGTCGCGAGAAAGTTCCAGTTCGGCATCTTCGCAACGGGAAAGGATGTATGAGCGATACACCCGCGCCAGGCTTTGTGGGGTGTCTCGTTTTGTGAAACGATGCTTGGCATAAGCGATGCCCTTGAGCACATTGTTGATATTGGCTCGAGAGACTGCTTCCCCTTGTTCGATCAGCCGATCGCGCACCGCCTTTGACGTGGATGTCAGATGATAGCGATGCTCTTTTAAGTCTTCGGCCAGAGCTGTGAACAGGAGGGCGTATTGTTTGGGAGTGAGATAGGGAGCGCCGGTGATCTGACTGATGCGCTTGGCGAATTGCGCCAGTTTGGGAGGCATGTCCTCTTTGGTCCGGGAGGCATCCTCTTCGATGGGAAGTGTATGTCGTTGGGGATCGTAAAGATAACCTGGGGAGGGACTGGACGCGATCTCAAAATCTAGACTTTCTTCGCTTTGCAGCAGGTTTTTAAAGGTGCCCGCACCAGCCCAATGGCTATCCAGTACCTGTTCTCCTACCTGGTCGATGATAGCTTGTGCAGCCCATCCCATGAGGATCGGCTCGTCGGAGCGCGCGACCAGCTTGCGTACGAGTTCGATGATACGTTTGCGCAAGCGATCGTCACTCGTTGACTGCGGTTGACGTTCGCTGGTCTGGCGTTTGGCTTTGGAAGCTCTACGAGGCAGCTCGACGGTAACGCGCCATGGGTCGCCTTCGGTAATACGCAAGTTGGGATGGCGCCGAACAAGATGCGTGGTCAACGCACGCAATGAAAAGAACCCCAGCCAGTTGCTATCTCGACGGAATTCAGGGAAGGTGCGATACAGTTTGGGC
>WFTO01000054.1 GCA_015485435.1 Anaerolineae bacterium
CTGCAAACATGGCCTCAATGCGGGCGTCTACGCGGGCATAGAGGCGTTCTCGGGGCCTGGTCAAGCCGATCTGGAGGATGCGCCAAGGGGGCATTTTTTTTGTCTGAAGCTTACTGAATGGCTTACCTGTCATCACGGTGACTTCGATAGCGCGAATGACACGGCGCAAGTTACGGTAATCGATGTTTTGGACGCTTACAGCATCGATCTTGCGCAGGCGAGCAAAGACGGCTTCTTTTCCCTCTTGAGCTGCGAGCGCTTCCAATTGTTTTCGCAATTCCGGTTGTGGCGGCACGTTCGGAATCTGCCATCCTTCTATCACAGCCCGGATGTACTGCCCTGTGCCACCCACTAATAACGGCACGCGCCCGCGTTTTATGATATCCTCAATGGCTATCTCTGCCAAGCGCTTATATTCACCCAAACTGATGGTTTCATCGGGATCGCGGATGTCGATGAGGTGGTGGAGAATGGCCTGTCGTTCCTTTTCAGAAACTTTGGCTGTGCCGATATCCATGCCGCGATAGACCTGCCGCGAATCTGCCGAAACAACTTCTCCATGCAATGCATGGGCAAGCTGTAAAGATATCGCTGTTTTTCCTACTGCGGTGGGACCGACAATGGCTAAAACCACGTTTCTGGCATCCATACATCCCAACATTCAATGGCTCCGGGCCAATGAGTGACTCGTAAGAGGTCTCCGGTGGTAGATAGTTCTACGCCTATAACGTCTAATCGCACTGCGCCATCCCAGCCTGCGATTTCAACATAGCATTGGGCCAGTTCACACAATTTCGCTTGCTTGCGGGCGTCGACGCCTTCTTCGGGGGCGCCGGCGCCTCGACCACGGCGAGTTTTTACCTCAACAATCACCAAAATGTTTTCTGTCTGAGCAATGATGTCGATCTCTCCATAGGGGCAACGCCAATTCGTTTCGAGAAGCCGGAATCCTTTGGACTGTAGAAGTTCAGCAGCCAGGCGCTCACCCAATGAGCCAAGTTTTTTATTGGCATTTTTCATGGCAATCGAACACATTTGTGTCTGGACTTGTGGCTTGTAGTGTCTTTTTTCATTATAACACAGCCAATTGAGCAAAGATTATTTTTGCTGGGGTCGTAAAATCGTATTTTTTGAGCTTATTGACAAATGATACAATGATGTTCATAATTTGTTATTGTGATGTTGTCCCCCCCATATGTGTTTTTGAGGAGGTTTATTCCAGTAATGAAGCGGATGCTATTTCTCATGATCGTGGTGCTGCTGGCGTTTTCTCTTGTCCCCCAAGTTCCGACGCAAGCTGCGAAGAATGCTGGTGGGAAGTGTACATGCAAGGCTTATTATAAGGTGAAGAAAGGGGATTACCTGAGCGCCATCGCTGCCCGGTATGGAGTTTCCACCAAAGCTATTCAAAAGTGCAACAATATCAAGAACCGCAACAGGATTTATCCGGGCCAGAGGTTGTGTATCCCGGGCACGCCCATCAAACCCAGACCAACTCCCCCGCCCAGTTATTATCCTCCACCACCTCAACCTGGTGACGGTCCTGCTACAGCATGCAGTATTACTCCCATTCTTGGTTTCGGCGCTGTTTGGTTCCACAACCAGTCGGTCCGAGATAAGCTCGGCTGTCCCACAGCTCCTGAACAGGGTTTTCAAGCGGTAGAACAGGAGTTTTATCAAGGTTATGTCATCAATAATCTCGATAAGAAAGAATTGGCCATTCTTTTTACTCGACTGGGACAATGGACGACCTATCCTGATACGTGGGTGGACGGGGATCCGATCAAGAACCCCACGCTTGTTCCACCAACGGGCTGGTATCAGCCTGAGTATGGTATCGGCAAAATGTGGCGCAATGAAGACAATTACTCTCAGCGCCTGGGATGGGCGAAATATCCGCAAAGGCCGGTGACGGCAACGTGGCAGCCTTATGAACATGGGGAGATGATCTGGACGGCTACGCAGGGCGTTTTTGTGCTTTACGACAGCAACACATACCGTCAGTTCAAGTAAGTTTTTGTGTTCACTGTTTTTGGCGGATGGCCGGTCCATGCATGGGCCGGCCATTTTCATGGAAAAATCTTGCAATTTCTGAAAGATTTTGCTATACTCTTTCCCACTAAGCCCTGGTAGTTCAGCGGATAGAACGCCTCCCTGCGGAGGAGGAGGTCAGAGGTTCAAATCCTCTCCAGGGTACCATGAAGTAGGCCCGTCTTTAGCGACGGGCCTTTTGTGTGTAGGATACAAAGAGTATGATGTCTACAAGCGCCTCTGATGTGTTTGTTTTCCTCGAAATCCCGGCTGACAGGTTTCTTCAGTGCCGCCGGTGTGGCATTACATTTGTCTGGACCGGCTGGCAACAACTAAATGTACAGGACGAGCCTGACGTGTGCCCCGGATGTCAACATCTGCTCAAGTTGGCTCGTCGCTGGGGGGTTGTGAAATGGTTTGACCCGCGTCGAGGATATGGATTTATAACGATGACGGATGGCGCCGATGTTTTCGTTCGACGACGCGATGTGGTCAAAGGCAGGTTGCGTCGAGGTCAATTGGTTAGCTTTCGCGTGATTGAGGGAAAAAGTGGTGACCGCGCTGTTCAAGTACGGGTGCATTCCAGACGGCCATGAGTTTGGGCGGCCACCACGTGCGGGCCTTGCCCGCACTCCGCAAAACGCTTACACTATAACTGCAAGCCATTTTTCCGCGCCCACGACATGGTGACGTCACAACGCCATATGCAATCCACTGCGTTTTGCGGCCAGGGCGAAGCCCTGGTGGTGGCCGCCCAAACTTACGCTCAACCCGGGAGGCTTCTATCATGCACAAAAAAACCATAGCCATGCTTTTGCTCCTACTCCTATCGACGCTACTGTTGAGCGGTTGTCTCCAACCAGAAGAGCCCATTCCTCCCAAATTTCAAGCAACCAGCAGCACCTCCGACGTAGATATTCGCTCGATAAATCAAAAACCTGGTATTCTCTTTTACATCTACTCACCCACCGGCATTGGGGATACAAGCATCACCTTAACGGCGGGCGACCTACCTGAAACCATCCAAATTCGACTATTTGTCTCGAATCTTGAACATTTGGAACTTAGTTACAGCGAAGTGACCATCATAGCGACCGCCAATGCATCCGGTCCCCAAAAAGAGACCTTACAATTAGCTGGAGGGACCGCCAATCTTTCCCCCGGGGACATCTATTGGATGGATATTCAACCTCTTCCAGCCGAAAATGGGGGCAAATTCTTTGGCAAACCCGCCTATCCCTCCAGCTTTCTCATCACCATGCCCAAAGACTTTTTTGTAAGTGGTCAAACCTCCTTTTCACTCCGCTGGGTTGATTATTACCGCTAAGCAGCTACCCCTATGACAAAGACTACCCCACCTACCCAACGCCTTCGCCTGACTTACAGCAAGACCGGAGACGCCCGTTACATCGGACACCTCGACCTCGCTCGTTTTTGGGAACGCGTCTTTCGTCGCGTGGAGCTACCCCTGGCCTATTCGCATGGATACAATCCTCAACCGCGTATCCAATTCGCCTCCGCCCTTCCAGTCGGCGTAGCAGGCGAACAGGAACTACTTGACCTGTGGTTGACCAGGAAAGTAGCGCCCACCGCATGGATTCCCCGGATTGCCCGTAACTTACCCCCGGGCTTCGCCATTCTCGATCTGAAAGAAGTACACTTGAAACTTCCAGCCATGCAAGCCAGCCTGCGAAGGGCCGTTTATCGCGTTTGTTGGCGAGAGATCAATCCTCAGGAACTGACACAACGCGTGGACGCCTTACTCGCCAGGAAAGAAATCATCCGCCCACGATTCAAAAAGCCCCACAAAACCTACGACCTACGCCCCCGCATCCTACACATCTACCCCATCCCAGCAATGCCGGGATGCGTTCGCATGGAGCTGCAAGCCGGCTCTCAAAACAACGCCCGAGTCAGCGAAGTCATTGACGCTTTAGGTATGACACACATCCCCCATGAAATCACTCGCGAACGCCTGATTTTGACCGAACCCCAACTTTGACAAACGACAACAAAATCGACTAAAATAAAATGCTGTGGGCTTTTCGGCCCACTTTTTCTACGTCCAACCTCACAAAACTCTCTTCTCATACCCCACGCCGTTACGGCTCCCAAAGTCCTTTTTGCGAGGCGCCGTACGGAAAGGAAGCAGCTTATGTATGCAGTTATCAAAACCGGCGGCAAACAATATCGCGTCGAAGAAAACGAAATCATCAACGTAGAACTCTTAAAAAACGCCTCAGAAGGCGAACAGATCACCTTCGATGAGGTGCTTTTGGTGGCCGATGAAGAAAACATTCATGTAGGGCAACCTATTGTCGACGGGGCCAAAGTTACGGCAACCGTACTCGGCGTCACAAAAGGCCCGAAAGTTATCATTTTCAAACACAGCGGTCGCACTACCATGCGCCGAAAAACAGGCCATCGCCAGAAATACACCCAACTTCGAATCGACAGCATCACGGTCTAACGTGATCGACTCCAACCAGATTTAACCTATCGACAAGGAGCAAAGAAAATGGCTCATAAAAAAGGTGGCGGTTCCAGCAAGAACGGCCGTGATAGCAAATCGAAACGCTTAGGCGTCAAACGTTACGATGGGCAATTCGTCCGGGCAGGCACCATCATTGTTCGGCAACGAGGCACTCGAATTGCGCCCGGTCAAAATGTTGGCGTGGGTAGAGACCACACCATCTTTGCCACGACCGACGGTTACGTCAAATTCGAACACAAAACTCGCAGCAAGAAGCGCGTCAGCGTCTATCCTGAACGCGTGGTCTGAGCGCATCCACCGAGGTTACAACCATGAAACAGGGCATCCATCCCACCTACTACGAACAAGCCGTGGTCATCTGCTCATGCGGCAATACCTGGACCACCGGCGCAACCCAACCTGAAATACACACCGACGTCTGCTCAGCCTGCCACCCCTTCTTCACCGGCGAGCAGCGCATCGTTGACACCGCTGGTCAGGTCGAACGCTTCATGCGCCGCCTCCGCACCAAAGACCAGCTGCGCGCCCAGGCGCGAATTAAAGCAGAAGCTCGCAAGTTGGCCGAAGAAGCCGCCCGCAAAGCCAAAGCCCGGGGTGAAGACGCGGACAAGGCCTATGAAGAAGCCTATCAGAAAGCCCTGGCCGAACTCCAACACTAATCATTCCCATCTTGCTACAAGGATACAGGGCAGGAGCGTTAAAACGTTCCTGCCTTTTTCTTTGTCTTGTCACCAACAGCATCTATACTTATCGAAACACGCCTGAGAGCGAAAAAACGCATCTTTGCTTACATCCCATGACATCCATAGGAGGGGATATCCATGCCCGATCGTCACCTACGCCCAAACAGCGGTTGGATCGAAGTCATCTGTGGTTCCATGTTCAGTGGCAAAACCGAAGAGCTGCTCCGCCGTCTTCGTCGCGCCGTCATCGCCCGACAAAATGTCCAACTCTTCAAACCCGCCATTGACAACCGGTATGGCATATCGATCGTCGCTTCACATGACGGAACCCAATGGGAAGGCACGGTCATCCACAACCCCATCGAACTTTTAGAGCATGTCCAACCTGACACACACGTCGTCGCCATCGATGAAGTTCAATTCTTCGACAAAGAAATCATCAACGTATGCGACACCCTGGCCCTGCAAGGCAAACGAATCATTGTAGCGGGCCTGGATTTGGACTTTCGCGGCGAACCCTTCGGCCCCATGCCAGAACTCATGGCCAAAGCAGAAAGCGTTCGCAAACTCCATGCCATCTGCATGGTCTGCGGCGGCGAGGCCAGCCGCACCCAACGCCTTATCAATGGACGCCCCGCCTACTACGAAGACCCAGTCATCCTCATTGGCGCTGAAGAAGCCTATGAGGCGCGCTGTCGTGGATGCCACGAAGTCCCCAGACGCCAACGCTAATCACATCCGCCCTTTTTCACACACCCACACACAACTCACATGCCAACCACGGATCAAAAACAAAAAGAAATCAAAGCTCTTCGCGAAGGACGCCTTCCACCAGGCCAATCCCTGACATCACGATTCCCCATCCTTCATA